>JARRKE010000016.1 GCA_037388465.1 Gammaproteobacteria bacterium | reverse complement strand
AGGAACAGGGTCAGCATCAAACCGGTGAGCAGCAACCATTGCGAGGGCGGAATCCCCACCCCCAGCGTACCGGCGAGTATGCGCAGCATGAAACCGGCCGCGATGATGAACACATCCAGAATCACCACCTGCTTCAGCCGCAGGCTGTAAGCCAGGTTGAGGAAAAAATACACCAGCAGGATCGGCACGACATCGAACCCCGCCAGCACACCCAGGCCCATCCCGCCCGCCAGCAGGATGATCCAGAATCCCAGCGCCATAGCGACCGGTATCTCGCCCGAGGCGACAGGCCGGCGGCATTTGGTGGGATGGGAACGATCGCGTTCCCGGTCGGCGATATCGTTCAGCACGTACACCACGCTCGAGACCAGGCAGAAGGCCGCCGCGGCCAGCACCACGCGCCACAGCATGTCCGGCTCGTTCCAGCGGTGCGCGAACAGCAGGCCCGTGAACACGAACCCGTTCTTGATCCATTGATGGGGTCGCATCAGGCGCCCCAGGGCGAACAAGCGCTTCATAGCGGCGGGAACTCCCGATAGCCCGGATGATCGGCCAGCGCCAGCAACTCGCGATCTCCGCGCGAATCGCCGTAGGCGTAGATTTCGTAACCGTCACGCTCACCCAGCCAGGCCAGCAGGCGGCGGGTCTTCTCCGGCCCCCAGCAATTTCCGTCACGCAACCGGCCGGTGACAGCCCCTTCCGCATCGGTCACGAGCTCGCTGGTCAGGGCATGGTCGAAACCCATCGCCTGCGCCCAGGGATGCAGGTAGACATCCGGCGAGGCCGAGATCAGCACGCAGCGATGCCCTGCCGCCTGATGATTCCTGAATGCCGCAACCGCCTCCGGCTTGAGCAGGCCCGGAATCGCCTCGTGGGCGAAACGCTCACCGTGCTCCTGCAATCTCGCCTGCGGCCAGCCACCGAAAAAATGCCGCAGTACCCGTTCCTTGGCATGCGTGCGCGACACCAGGTGCAGCACGAACCCCAGCAGCCACGGCGATATCAGCACATAGCCCAGCAGCGTGCGCGGCCAGCCGCGGACGAACGGAATGAAATGGCGCAGGCTGTCGCCGTGCGTCAGGGTGCCGTCGAAGTCGAAAGCGGCGACCACCCGGCCGTCGGCATGCTGTGGTTGGGACATGGCGGGGGAGTGTAACGGAATGGGGGTTGAGTGTTGAGTTTGGAGGGTTGCGTCGAGGGTTAGATGGAGAGGTAGAATTGTTTTGTGCGTTTTGAATCCTGTTAGAAATGTTCGGGGTATTGTTTCGCACGCCCATCGAACAAGGGTTCTTTTGTTTAACGCTCGTTGATGCGTGCGAGTCCCTTTCTTTGTACGCCCAAAGAAAGGGACGAAAGAAATGCGCCCCCACCGCCTTGGCCCTACGGGCTACCCTCGCAGCCGCTGACTTGCCACGGGTACGGTTCGACGCGACGTCCTGTCGCGGCGAACCTCAGCCCGGCGTCCCTGCCGGGCTGACCCTGCAAGCCATTCGGCCGCTCGGCAAGGCGGAACGGGGGATTGCAGTGAGGCGTCAGATGTTAGGGGTAAGAAGGAAAAAAACTCGTGGTAACAGTCGCAGCGCGGGTTTCCACCTCACACCCTACAACTCACCCCCCACCAATCAGTCCCCGTCGGCCGCGCCCGGAACACCCCGCAGTGGACTGACCAGGAGCCGTTAGGGCGCGTGACGGATCACGCGCGTCTTTCGTCAGGCCAGGGAGGGCCTGTCGAAAGACCTCCGGTCAGATCGCGAGGTGTGTAGGCAAAGCGTGGCCGTGGGGTGTCCTTTCTTTTGGTTCGTTTTCTTTGGACAAGCAAAGAAAATGAACTCGCGCGGTGCATCGTTAGTTAGATAAAAAATCCGATCCCAAAACGCGCGAAAAAATCCACCATCCCTTCCAACTGTAGCCCGGTACCAAAAAACTCAGGCTCTGAACTCAAAGCTTCAACCGCTTAAACACAAACTCCGGCACCGACCGAATAATCAACATGATCCAACGCCAAAACCACGGCAGGTAGACCACGTTGCGGCGGCGACGCAGGGCACGGTATATCCCCCGCGCCACGTCTTCCGGGCTGGCGACCAAAAACATGCCCGGCAGCCCCCAGGTCATGGCGGTGTCGACGAATCCCGGCTTGACGGTCAGCACCGGCACGCCGGCAGGCTGCAACCGGTTGCGCAATCCCTGCAGATACAGCGCCAGCGCGCCCTTGGCCGCGCCGTAGTGGTAGTTGCTCTGGCGACCCCGGTCACCCGCCACCGAACCGACACCGATGATGAAACCCTCTCCGGTTTGTTCGAAATGACGGGCAAGGCGATTGAGCATCGCAGCCGGTGCTGCATAGTTGATATTCAGAACGCGCAGCATTTCGCTTTCGTCCGTATTGGCGCGCGCCTGTTCGCCCAGATAACCGGCGGCGATCACCACACCGTACAGGCCGCCCTGCGCACAAGTATCGATCACCAGCAAACTGTGACGCGGTTCGTCCAAGTCCATGTTTACGGTTTCGACATCAACCGCGTGGCGCAGACGCAGGTCCTGGGCGATGCGCTCCAGTTCCCCGGCGTCCCGCCCGGCCAGCATCAGACCGTAACCGGCCTCGGCCAGCACGGCTGACAGGGCGCGCGCGATACCCGAGGTCGCGCCGATCACCAGTACCCGTTGCAGCTTCGGCTCGCTCATGGCTCACCGATCCGCAGCCGCACGCCGAGGTCCGAACGCATGTAGCCGTCGGGGTCGAGTTGGCGCTTGATGTCCAGCCATTCGGGATAACGCGGGTACATGGCGCGAAACTCGTCCGGCGCGAGACAGGCGTCCTTGGCGAGGTACACCCGACCGCCGTGCTCCAGCACCACGGCGTTGAGGTCAGCCGCGACCCGGCAGGCGGCGTCGCCCGAGATCGGCAGGTCGACCGCCAGGGTGTAACCGGGCATGGGGAAGGACAGATGACCGGAACCGCCGGCGCCGAAACGCTTGAGGACGGCGAGGAAGGAGGCCAACCCGTAGTGTTGCAGCACACTCAACAGCGCCTTGATGCCATCCAGGGCGTTGTCTTCCGGAATCACGCACTGATGCTGGATAAAACCGCGCCGCCCGTACATCCGGTTCCAGTGGCCGATGCTGTCCAGGGGATAAAAGTAATGCAGCAGGTGATCGTGGTATTCATCACGACGCGCCTGCCGGCGGTAGTAAATCGCATTGAAGGCACTGACGCTCAGGCGATTCAACAGACCGCCCGGCAGGTCGAACGGCAGCGCCCGTTGCACGCGGCCGGGTTGTGCAAACGGCTTGTGCTTTTTGTCCAGCGACCATGCCGCCGCATGGTGTGCGGTCATCAGCACGCCGCGCCCCATCTGATCGCCGCGCGCCAGGCAATCGATCCAGGCAACACTGTAATCGTCGTCCAGCGTATCGTCGGCCATCAGGCCGAACAACGCATCGAGATTCTCGCCCGTATAGTGACGCACCTGCATCCAGGCGCTCTCGATACGCTGCAGCTTGAGCCAGATCTCGCCGATCATGCCGGTCAAGCCCATGCCCCCGGCCGTCGCCCAGAAGGCCTCCGGGTTGTTCTCCGGCGTCACATGCAGGCGCTCACCCGTGGTCGTCAGCAGCTCGAAGGCCTCGACGTGATTCGAGAAACTGCCGGCATGATGATGGTTTTTGCCATGCACGTCGCTGGCCAGGCAGCCGCCCAGGGTGACGTAGCGCGTCCCCGGCGTGACTGGCAAAAACCAGCCACGCGGCAGAAAGACGCGCAGGATGTCCTCCAGCGTCACGCCGGCCTCGGCGTGCAGCAGGCCGGTCTCCGCGTCGAAATCCAGCAACCGGTTGACGCGCTCGGTGAGGATTACCACCCCGTCATTGCACAACGCAGCGTCGCCGTAACTGCGCCCCATCCCCCGTCCGAGGTTGAACATATTTCCTGCAGGACGCAGGCCGGCATAACGTTCCGGACGCGCCACCTCCTGACGGGTGCTGGGGAAGCGTCCCCAGCCGGATAACTCAATCCTTTTGGTCTGCATTGAATCGATTCAGGTCAAATCCGGACAAAAACCGGCGTGCCGGTCACGGGGAAGCATAGCGTGTCTTGAACATGCAGTCCCCAACCGGCAGCCAGGACGGCAAACGATAGTAGCGCTGCTCGATGTTCTTCAGCACCCGCTTACGGTAGGCCGCGTACTTGAACCCGTCGCCTTCCACGACCTGGAAACGGGCCCCGGCCACCTCGACCGCATGGATGCGCACGGTGCGGAAAAACGGCGCATAAAATCCCGCCTTCTCGAAACCGGTGCTCACGATCAACACGTTGCGTCCGTTCCAGGTGCGGAAATCGGTCAGCAGGTCGTCCTGGCGCCCGAACCGCGTGCCCTTGCCGAACACGGCGAAATAGCGCCCCGTCCCGTAACTCAGCATCGAGGCAGTGGTATAGCCGCGGGTGGCGAGCAGGCGACCCTGCGCAGACGGCTCGACCGCCGACCATACGGCCTGGGTACGCGAGCCCAGCACCATGGCGGCGTAATTGCCGGGCGAAAGCCGCTCCAGCCAGGGCAGCGGCACCGCCAGCAGGGCCGCGAACGTCAGCGCCTGCAGCAGGGTAACCATAATGGAGAAGCGCAGCGCCCAGCGCCATTCGCCCGGCGTCGCCAGGCGCGCCAGCAGCAGGATCCCGAAAGGCAGATAGGGTGCCAGCCAGAACGGGCTGATCGGGTCGTTTACCGACAGCACGGCAAAGATCAGCAGCGGCAGCAGCAAGGCGGTAAGCCAGTACGCCTCCGGCGTATTGCGCCAGCCACGCAGCATGAAGCGCGCGCGCCACAGCACCCACCACAGCACGGGCGTGAACAAGTACGCGAGGGTCAACGCATAGACCGCAAGGTTGGCCGGGCGCAGGTAATGATGCAGCCGGTTGACCAGGTTGAACATCAGGTTCACGTCGCAGTGGCGGTAGTTCCACCACAGATTCCAGCCCCACAACGCCAGCGCGATCATCGCCGCGGCCAACACGCCGGCGAACACGCGCATGCGCCGCGCAAACAGCAGGCTGTGTACGGGCAGGGTCAGCGCGAACACGCCGAGCAGATATTTGGACAGCATGCCCAGACCCAGCGCGACACCGCTTGCCGCATAACCGCCGCGGGTCCGGTGCAACGCGGCGTAAAAGGCCCAGCCGGCCAGAAACACGAACAGGATGACCGGCGTGTCGGTGGTAATGAACAGGTTCACCGTATCGAAGGGCAACAGCAGGAACAGGCTGCCCGCCTGCCACGCCCGCACGGCATCGTGCCGACCCAGCATCTGCACGATGCCCAGGGCGATGATCACCGGCACCAGCAGGGCCGGCAGACGCATCAGCCACGGGGCATGGCCGAGCAGCTGCAGTCCCGCCAGCCACCAACCGATCATGGGCGGGTGGTCGTAGTAACCGCCGGCGGGATGTGCGCCCCACAGGATGAAATAGGCCTCGTCGCCCGTCACGGGCAGCCATTGGGCGAACACCAGCCGCACCGCGAAACTCAGCAGCAACACCCACAGGAAGTTGCGCCGGGCGCGTATGGCGGGAGACGTGTTCAAAGCGGCCATCTCAATCGCGCCAGAACCCGGGCATGAACAGCATCAGCAGGGTAAACAGCTCCAGACGGCCGAGCAGCATGGCGAACGAGAGTATCCATTTGGCGGCATCGGAGATGCCGGCGAAATTGGTCGCCACCTGCCCCAGACCCGGACCCATGTTGTTGATACATGCGGCCACGGCGGAAAACGCCGAAACCTGGTCCAGCCCGGCGGCCATCAAGGCCAGCATGAGCAGCACGTAGACGATGACGTAGGCGGCCAGAAAACTCCACACCGCGCTGATCACGCGCTCGGGCAGCACCCGGCCGTTGAACTTCACGGGGAATTCGGCGCGCGGGTGCTGCAGGCGCCTGAATTCACGCACGCCCTGTTTGAAGCCAAGCAGCACGCGCACCATCTTCATGCCGCCGGAGGTCGAACCTGCACAGCCGCCGATAATGGCGATCAGCATCAGGAAGGCCGGCACGTAGATCGGCCAGCCGGAAAAGTTGGTGCTCACGAAGCCCGTGCTGGTCATCACCGTCAGCACCTGGAAGGCTCCGTAGCGCAGCGCGGTCAGCGGACTGTGATAGGTGCCCTCGAACCACAGCGTCAGGCTGACCAACAAAATACTGCCGAGGATGAACACCAGATAGGCGCGCACCTCCTCGTCCCGCCAGTATGCCCCCATGCTCACCTTGCGGATCGCCAGGTAGTGAATCGCGAAGTTCATGCCAGACAGCAGCATGAACACGTCGCCCACCGCCTCGATATAGGGATTGTGGAAATACGCGAAGCTCGCGTCGTGGGTGGAAAAACCGCCGGTAGCGATGGTGGCGAAGGCGTGTCCGACGGCGTCGAACGGCGTCATACCTGCGATCCAGTAACCGATGGCGCAGGCCACCGTCAGCCCCATATAGATGACCCACAGGGCCTGGGCCGTATGCGCGATGCGCGGGGTGAGCTTGTCGTCCTTCATTGGACCCGGCGTCTCGGCGCGATACAGCTGCATGCCGCCGATGCGCAGCATGGGCAGGATGGCGATGGCCAGCACCACGATGCCCATACCGCCCAGCCAGTTGAGCTGCTGACGGTAATAGAGAATCGACTTTGGCAGATGATCCAGGCCGACGATCACCGTCGCGCCCGTGGTGGTGAATCCCGACACCGACTCGAAAAAGGCGTCGGTGTAATCGACATGTGCCCCCAGGTGCAAGGGCAGCGAGCTCAAGGCACTGAGCAGCACCCAGAACAGGGTGACGATGAGAAATCCTTCGCGGCGCCGCATTTCATGACCACGCCCGCGTACCGGCAGCCACACCGCCAGCCCCACCGCCGCCATGATGCCGAACGATTCCAGGAAATGAATGAACTCGCCGTCCTGGTACCACAGGGAAACCAGCATGGGCGGGATCATGCTGAAGGCATAAATCGTCATCAGCACGCCGAGTACGCGTCGTATGGTTGCAAACTGCATGTTTGATGTATCTCAGCGTCGCCAGAATCCCGGCGTGAACAAAACCAGCAGAGTGAAGATTTCCAAGCGCCCGAAAATCATGCCGATGCACAGCACCCACTTGGCGAAATCGTTGATGCCCGCATAATTGGATGCGACCTTGCCCAACCCCGGTCCCAGATTGTTGAGGCAGGCGGCAACCGCGGAAAAGGCCGTGATCTGGTCCAGGCCCGAGGCCATCACCAGCAACATCAGCACCACGAAGATGGCCACATACGCGGCGAAGAAACCCCACACGGCCTCGATCACGCGATCATCGACCGGACGCCGGCCCAGCTTGACGCTGAGCTGCGCGCTGGGGTGCACCAGGCGCAGCAGCTCACGCGCACCCTGCTTGAGCAGCAGCAGTACGCGCACCACCTTCAGGCCGCCGCCGGTGGAACCGGCACAGCCGCCCGCAAAACTCGCGAAGATCAGCAATACCGGCAAAAAGCCGGGCCATTGGTGGAACGCGGCGGTGGTAAAACCGGTGGTGGTGGCGATCGAAACGGTGGTGAACAGGCCCTGATGAAAATCAGTGGCGAAGTCGGTGAAGTGCCCACGGATATAGAGATAGCCGACGCAGACGAAGGACAATGTCACGAGCAGCACGATGTAGGTACGGAACTCCGCATCCGCCCAATAGGGACGCAGACTCATGTTGCGCCAGGCGCTGAAATGCAGTGCGAAATTGGCGCCCGAAAGCAGCATGAACACCACCGCCACCAGCTCGATCTTGGTGCTGTGGAAGTACCCCATGCTGGCGTCGTGGGTGGAGAAACCGCCGATGGCGACCGTGGAAAAGCTGTGTGAGACGGCGTCGAAGGGCGTCATGCCCGCCAGCCAGTAGGCGATGGCACAGGTGATGGTCAGGCCGAGGTAGATGTACCACAGTGCCTTGGCGGTCTCGGTGATGCGCGGCGTCAGCTTGTTGTCCTTCACCGGCCCCGGCGCCTCGGCGCGGTACAGCTGCATGCCGCCGACCCCCAGCATGGGCAGTACCGCGACCGCCAGCACGATGATGCCCATGCCGCCCAGCCATTGCAGTTCCTGGCGATAGAACAGGATGGACTTGGGCAGCTCGTCCAGTCCCACCAGCACGGTGGCCCCGGTGGTCGTCAGCCCTGAGATGGATTCGAACACGGCGTCGGTCAGGGACACGTCCGGTCGCGGGGACAGGTAAATGGGGATCGCCCCGGCCAGGCCGAGCACGGTCCAGAACAGCACCACCACCATGAAGCCGTCGCGCAGCTTCAGCTCACGGCGGCGGTTGTGCACCGGCAGCCAGATCAGAAAACCCAGCGTCACGATGACCAGGAAGGCATCGATGAAAGGCATCACGTCCGGGTCGTGATGCAGCAGGCCGATGGCCGCCGGCGGCAGCATGGTGATGCTGAACACCATCAGGAGCAGCCCGAGGATGCGCTGGATGACCGCGGGCTGCATGATGGATCAGAGGAAGGTGACGCCGACCTGGAACAGGCGCTCGACGTCGGGGATGTAGCGCTTGTCCACCAGGAACAGGATGACGTGGTCCTCCGGCTCGATGAGGGTGTCGTGGTGGGCGATCAGCACCTCTTCGCCGCGCACGATGGCACCGATGGTGGTGCCCGGCGGCAGCTTGATCTCCTCCACCCGCCGTCCCGCCACGCGCGAGGTCTTGAAGTCGCCGTGCGCCACGGCCTCGATGGCCTCGGCCGCGCCGCGGCGCAGACTGTGCACGGCGACGACGTCGCCGCGGCGCACGTGGGTCAGCAGCGCACCGATGGTCACCGTCTGCGGGGAGATCGCGATGTCGATGATCCCGCTCTCCACCAGCTGCACGTAGGACGGACGGTTAATCAGCGACATCACCTTGCGCGCACCCATGCGCTTGGCGAGCATCGCCGAGAGGATGTTCGCCTCATCGTCGTTGGTCACCGCACAGAACACGTCGGTGTTTTCGATATTCTCTTCCAGCAGCAGAGCCTCGTCCGCCGCATCGCCCTGCAACACGATGGTCTTGTCCAGCAGTTCCGACAGCTCGCGCGCCCGCGCGCGGTCATGCTCGATGATCTTGACCTGATAACGCGACTCGAGCGCTGCGGCGAGGCGCAGCCCGATATTGCCGCCGCCCGCCAGCATCACCCGCTTCACCGGCTTGTCGAGCTTGCGCAGCTCTGAGGTCACGGCGCGAATGTTCTTGCGCGCGGCGATGAAGAACACCTCGTCGTCCGCCTCGATCACGGTGTGTCCTTCGGGAATGATGGGGGCGCCGCGACGGAAGATCGCGGCGACACGGGTATGGATACCCGGCATGTGTTCCGAGAGGGTGCGCAGTTCGTGACCGACCAGCGGCCCGCCGTAATAGGCCTTGACTGCGACCAGCTGCACCCGACCCTCCGCGAAGTCCAGTACCTGCAATGCCCCGGGATGTTCGACCAGCCGCTGGATGTAATCAGTCACCACCTGCTCGGGACTGATCAGCACGTCGATGGGCAGAGCCTCTTGTTTGAACAGGTCGGAATAATCGAGATATTCGGCGGAGCGGACGCGCGCGATCTTGGTCGGGGTGCGGAACAGAGTGAAGGCCACCTGGCAGGCGACCATGTTGGTCTCGTCGCTGTTGGTGACCGCGATGATCATGTCCGCGTCCGGCGCACCGGCCTGGATCAGCACTTCGGGATGCGAGCCGTGCCCGTACACGGTGCGGATGTCGATCCGGTCCTGCAGATCGGCCAGGATGTCGGCGCGCGTATCCACGACGGTGATGTCGTTGGCCTCGCTGGCCAAGGCGTGCGCCACGGAGCTGCCGACCTGGCCCGCCCCCAAGATAATGATCTTCATACGGTCGCCCTGTTACTGAACCGGCCCGGGGCGGCGAGCGGCCGCCCCGGGTATCGTCATTCTTTGCATTCTTTGGGGTCTAGCCCCAGGCTTCGCAGCTTGCGGTACAGGTGAGTCCGTTCCATGCCGACCTGTTCGGCCAGACGTGTCATGCTGCCGCCGGCCTGCAGGAGCTGGCGGCGAAGATAGTCGCGCTCGAATTGTTCGCGCGCCTCGCGCAACGGCATGTCATAGATTGCCGGCGGCGATTCCTCTTCGACGCGCGGCAACGGTGTGGCGCCGAGCAGACGCCGGACTTCATCGAGGTCGACGTCGCCGGTGGAACCGAGAATGAGCAGGCGCTGCACCAGATTGCGCAGTTCACGCACGTTTCCGGGCCACGCATAGTGCCGCAGAAAATTCTGCGCCTCAACCGTGAAGCCACGAATCGGCAGGCCCTCGGCCTCGTGGAAGTAGTTCACGTAGCTCTCCAGCAGCCCGGGAATGTCCTGCGCATGATCCCGCAACGAAGGGATGGCGATCTGTACCACGTTGAGGTGGTAATAGAGATCCTCGCGAAAACGCCCCTCGCGTACGGCGGTCTCCAAATCGTGGGTGCTGGCGGCGATGATCTGCACGTCCACCTCGATCGGGGTACGTCCGCCGATGCGCGTGAAGCGCTGGCTCTCCAGGGCGTTGAGCAGCCGGCCCTGGGTGGCCTGATCCATGTCCATGACTTCGCTGATGTACAGGATACCGCCGTCGGCCTGTTCCAGCAGGCCGTATTGAATGAGCTCTCCCTGTTCGGCGCCGAACAGTTCCATGGCCGAATCGCGGCGTGACAGCGTGGCGCCGCCGACCTCGATCATCGGCCCCTTGCTGCGCCGCCCCAGGCTGTGCAGATAACGCGCGAAGGTGGTCTTGCCCACCCCCGGCTCCCCCGAGATCAGCACCCAGCTGTCGTGGCGGGCCAGGCGTTTGAACTGTTCCCGCAGGGCCTGCATCATCTCGCTTTCGCCCTGCGGCTCGATCTCGCGGGCCTGGGCATGGCGCAGACGCACGTTTTCACGCACCAGCTGATTGGCCTCCAGCGCGCGCTCCACCGTCACCAGCAGCTTGGCCAGGGAAATCGGTTTTTCGATAAAGTCCCAGGCGCCCAGGCGCGTCGCCTCCACCGCGGTCTCGATGGTGCCGTGCCCGGACAGGATGATCACCGGAGCCGGCAGCCCGCCCCCGCCCTGCCATTCGCGCAGCAGTGCCAGTCCGTCCATGCCCGGCATCCAGATGTCGAGCAGGATCAGCTGGGGGCGCTGCTGGCGGCAGGCCTGCTGCGCGGCGCGCGCATCCTCCGCCACCCGCACGGTGTAGCCTTCGTCCTCCAGGATGTCGCGCAGCAGATCGCGGATATCCGGCTCGTCGTCCACGACCAGAATCTGACCGTGGCTCATGCCGTGCTCTCCTGTACCTCGTCACTCGACCGCGGTATCGCCGGCATGACGGGAATCAGCAGAATGAATCGCGCCCCGCCGTGGGTACGGTTTTCGGCCCACGCGCTGCCGCCGTGTTCTTCGATGATCTTCTTCACCACCGCCAGACCCAGGCCAGTGCCGTGGGTCTTGTTGGTGATGTAGGGATCGAACAACTGGCCGATCACCTCGCGGCTGAGCCCCGGACCGTTGTCCTCGACCACGAGACGCACCCGGCGGGCGTCCTCCACCTCGTCGCACCGCGTGGCGATACGTATCACCCCGCCGGGACGATTTTCCAGCGCCTCCAGGGCGTTGCGGATCAGGTTGTGCAACACCTGTCGCAGGCGATTGCGGTCACCCCGGATCTCGGGAAGGGGTTCGGACAAATCGAGGTCGATGCGGATCTTGTATTTGTTGGCCCGATACAGCTCGCCCACTTCGTTGATCAGCTGATTCAGGCTCAGCGGCTCCAGACGCAGGGTGGGCATGCGCGCATACTCGCTGAAGGCGTTCACCATGTTCTGCAACGCCTCCACCTGCTGGATGATGGTGCGCGTGGCGCGCACCAGCAGTTCCGCCTGCTGCGGCCCCAGATTCTTGGCCAGCTTGCGCTCGAGACGCTCGGCCGAGAGCTGGATCGGCGTCAGCGGATTGCGGATCTCGTGGGCCATGCGCCGCGCCACCTCGCCCCAGGCCGCCTCGCGCTGGGCCCGGATCAGATCGGTAATATCGTCGAACACGATCACCTGGCTGCCGGGCGCCCCGCTGTCCTCGGGCAACCGCGCCCCGCGGCACATCAGCACACGGTGTTCGGGCTGCTGCAGGGTCATCTGGGCCTCCCATTCCGGAGACTCGCCCTGCAACTGCGGCAGCAGGCCTTCGTAGAAACTCTCCAGGGAACCCGGCTTGCGGGCGATATCCGCCAGACGCCGACCGATGTGATGCTCCAGCGGCAGTCCGAGAATATTGGAGGCGGCCGCGTTGCAGGTACGCAGTACCTCCTTGCGGTCGAGCGTGATCACACCGCTCGACAGATGCTGCAACACGGCCTGCAGGTAGGTGCGCTGCACCTCCGCCTGGCTGCGGCTGCGTTCCAGTTCCTCGTGGGTGGAAGACAGCCGCGTGGTCATTTCGTTGAACGAGCGGGTCAGGAAGCCGAGCTCGTCGCGATGCTCCACCGGCAGGCGCTTGTGCAGGTCGCCGCTCGCCACCGCGCGGGTCGCCAGCGCAAGCGCCTGAACGGGGGCAATCAGGCGGCGCGCCAGCCCGAAGGCCAGCCACACGGCGAACAGGACACTGAGCATCAGCACCAGCGCCAGCGTGATGGTGAAGGTTTCCTTGAGCTGGGTGCGCTGGAACTGGAGTTCCTTGTAGCGGCTGTAGGCCGACTGAACGTTGCTGGCCAGATTGCTGACCTCGGCCTCGATCGGAAACACCGCCTGCAGATAACCCTGCCGCGACGGATCGGTCGCCGTCACCGGCACCAGCACGCGCACCTGCAGGGCATTGCCCTTGCCCGGCTCGATGCCGACGTAGCCTTGACCGTGCGCCACCTGGAACAGGCTGCTTTCGCTGGGAAACTCCGGCACATCGAGCCCGCTGCCACGGGTGCTGGAGGCCAGAATGCGGTTATTGGAATCGAACAGGGTCATCTGGCTCGCACTGCTGCCGTTCAGGGACTGGTCCAGGATCAGGGCGTCCATGCCCGGCTGGGCACCCGACAGGTCCTTGGAGATTTCCTGCAGCTGAGCGAGATATTCCCGCTTGCGCTGATTGAGGGCGGTCCGGCTCAGGGTGAGCGCGTCTTCCAGGGCGGTCTCGACCTGAACGTTGAACCAGCTGTCCACGCTGCGATCGAGAAACCGCGCCGAAAAGTAGTACACCACCGACACCGGGATCAGGGAAAGCAGGATGAACATCAGGATGATGCGCAACGTCAGGCGCGCCCCCGGAGCCCGCGTCAGCACCTGGCGCACGATGTCGAACACCCGCACGCTGATCAGGACGGTGAGGAACACCAGGATCAGCAGATTGAACAGGAACAGCCCGACGTACAGCCGGCTGAAACGGTCGGCGTACTGCGTGGCCTCGCTCATCACGGCCAGCGAGACCAGCAGCAGCCCGAACAGGCCCACCATGGGTATCAGACTGGCGAAACGTCTCAGCGCAGGGGCCATGTGTACCACTCGCTCTCCGGCCCCCAGGCGTCGGAGAAATACGCCCGCACCCGCAACGGCAGCGGAAGGTCCTGAATCGCCACCGCTGAGCGTATGCGGACCCGGTAGTCGCGCCCCGGCTGCAGCAGGCTGTTGTCGATCAGCGGAAAATCCCTGACCTGGCCGAGGTCGTAGAGGGCGGCCCCCAGGGTGGGATAGGAATGTCGTACATCCGTGTTCAGGTTGGTCACCACGTAGCGCGTGGTCAGGGCGTGATAACTGAGGCGGTAGCGCAGGCTGACGTCCGCCACGTCCTCGCTGAACCACCAGTTGCGCGGGCGATAAACCTGCATCTCGATCCCGATGGTAAGTGCAACGCCGTTGCGCAGGGCCTGGTCGAGATCAGGTCCCAGCCGGTAGCGCAGCTCGGCATCGATGCGATACACCCCGTCGCGCAGATAGCTCTCGGCGCGGCGCACCTCGAAACTGGGTTCGGCGGCCTGGGCCACCTGCACCGTCAGCAACAACGCCATGCCCAGCAGGAACAGGATGCGCCGGGGACTGCTTGTCAGGTTTAGCGTTTGCCTAAACATGCGTAGTAAAAGCCGTCCATGTCCGCTTCACCGGGAAGGATCTGGCGGCCGCAGCCTTGCATTCTCCCCCAGGCGGCATCGATAGTGAGGCATCCGGCGCTTCCCTCCTGCGCCAAAAACCGCTCGACGACCGCGTCATTCTCCTGCGGCAGTATCGAGCAGGTTGCGTACAAGAGCATACCCCCCGGTTTGAGCAGCGGCCAGAGCGCGGCAAGCAGCTCCCCCTGGCGCCGACTCAATTCGTCGATATCCGCAGCCCGGCGATGCAGGCGGATGTCCGGGTTGCGCCGGATCACGCCGGTGGCCGAACAGGGCGCATCGAGCAGAATGCGGTCGTAGGGCCGACCGTCCCACCAGTCAGCCGGCCGGGCGGCATCGCCGGTCTTCAGTTCCACCGCCAGTCCCAGGCGGTCGAGATTCTCCCGCACGCGGGCGAGCCGCCCGGTGTCAATATCCACTGCGGTCAGCTCCAGCTCGCCACCGGCCTGTTCGAGCAGGTGCGTGGTCTTCCCCCCGGGCGCGGCGCAGGCATCCAGCACCCGCTGTCCGGGTCGGACGTCCAACAGCCAGCCCGCCAGCTGCGCCGCCCCATCCTGAACCGAGACCTCCCCGGCGGCAAAGCCCGGCAGGGCATCCACCTCGACCGGGCGTTCAAGAATGATCGCAGACGGCACCTGCGGGTGCGCTGCCGCACTCAACCCCGCCTCGGCCAGCCTGGCCAGGTAATCTTCGCGTGAGCCCTGCATCAGGTTGACCCGCAAGGTCATGGGCGGGTGGCGATTGGTCGCCTCGCAGATGCCGGGCCAGTCCTCCGGATAGGCGGCCTGCAGCCGCTCGATGAACCATTCGGGCAGGGCGTAGCGGGTGGCGGGCGCGAGCTCCAGTTCCGCCTCCAGCCGTTCGCGTTCACGCAAATAGCGGCGCAACACGCCGTTGACCAGACCGGCGGCCCAGGCCTTACGCAAGGCGCGGGCGGTCCGCACCGACTGGTCGACGATCGCGTATTGCTTGGCCTGCGGGTCGCTCAACTGATACAGGCCGAGCAGCAGCAGGCAGGTAACGTCGAGATCGCGGGGTTTGAGCGGCCGTTCGAGCAGCCGGTCCAGCAGGGCGGTAAGCCGGAAATAGCGGCGCAACACGCCGTAGCACCAGGCCTGGACCCGCGGACGCGTCTCCGGCTCCAGGCGGGCCAACACCGGCGGCAGTGCACGTGACAGCGATTGACCGGCGCCGACCACCCCCTCCAGCACGCGCACGGCAGACAGACGGGGGTTCATCGACATGTCAGTCGGGGAGGACGGCGCCCTTCAGGCTGTGACCATTGAGGAATTCGGCTGCGCTCAGCGGGCGACCGCCCGGGAGCTGCACGCGCAGCAACCTTAATACGCCTTCGCCGCAGGCCACGTCTATACCGTCCCGGCTTTCCGCCAGCACGGTGCCCGGGACGGCCTGCGACGCCCCGGGAAGGGCCCGCGCCTGCCAGATGCGCAGCGGCGCACCGTGGTGTTCGGTGGCGGCTACCGGCCAGGGATTGAAGGCCTGCACCCGGCGCGCCAGCACCGCAGCGGGCTGACCCCAGTCGATACGGGCCTCCGCCTTATTGAGCTTGGTCGCGTAGGTGGCCTGTGACTCGTCCTGGGGCTGCGGCGTCAGGGTGCCGGCCTGCAGCGCTTCCAGCGCCTCGAGCAAGGCGGGGCCACCGAGTTCGGCCAACGTATCGTGCAGATCGGCCGCCGTGGTTTCCGGACCGATCGGCACCGCCTTGCGCAGCAGCATGGGGCCGGTGTCCAGCCCCGCCTCCATCTGCATGATGGTAATGCCGGATTCCGCGTCTCCCACCTCGATGGCGCGCTGGATAGGCGCCGCACCGCGCCAGCGGGGCAGCAGGGAGGCGTGGATATTGACGCAGCCCAGCCGGGGAATGTCGAGCACCGCCTGGGGCAGGATCAACCCGTAAGCCGCCACCACCATGAGGTCCGGCACGTAGGCGCGCAGCCGTTGCTGCGCCTCGGCGGATTTGAGCGATTCGGGTTGTTCGACGGGGGTGTCGTGTGTCTGGGCGAGCTGTTTCACCGGGCTGGCGGTCAGCTTGCGCCCGCGTCCCGCCGGACGATCCGGCTGGGTATAGACCGCCACGACCTGGCAGTCCGAGTCGTACAGGGCCTGGAGGGCGGGCACCGCGAATTCCGGGGTCCCCGCATAGACGACACGCAATCCGGACGCCACGCGCAGCGACCGGCTCAGATGACCTGGTGTTCCGGCTGGGCCGGCAAAGTACCCTGACGGGCCTGCTTCTCCAGTTTTTTGCGCACCCGCTGGCGCTTGAGGGGGGAGAGATAATCGACAAACAGCTTGCCGTCGAGATGGTCGATCTCGTGCTGGATGCACACGGCGAGCAGATCGTCCGTCTCCAGCTCGAACGGTTGGCCATCGCGCCCCAAGGCGCGTATCTTCACGCTCTCGGCCCGACGCACCGTGTCGTAATAACCGGGCACGGACAGGCAGCCTTCCTCCATCTCCTCTTCGCCGGTGCTGGACAGGATTTCCGGGTTGATCAGGCACAGCGGCTGGTCTTTCTCTTCGGACACGTCGATCACGATAATGCGCTGCTGGACATTGACCTGGGTAGCGGCCAGGCCGATGCCCGGTGCCGCGTACATGGTCTCGAACATGTCGTCCACGATCTGCCGGGTGGCATCGGTGACCGCCTCGACGGGCAGGGCGTGCTTGCGCAACCGCGGATCGGGAAAGTGTAAAATTTCGAGTTTAGCCATCGGTCAAGCCTGATATTTCGTTAGGTCGAATAATTCGTGCAGTTTTACAAGTATTTCTGCTAAAGTTATGATCGTACTAAATATAACGCACCGAGAAATCATGCCGGATTGCGCTCATGCGGCGGTCCGCCCGTGACGGTATCCAAAGGGGGTAGAACCTTGGCCAAGCATCTGACCATTCCCAAGCGCGCACTGTCACTGCTTATTCTAACCCTGTTCGTTGCCGGCTGCGCCACGGCACCCGAGCCGAGTCCGCCCCCGGAACCGCCCAAAGTAGCAGAACCCGCCCCGGCACCCAAACCTGCCCCCGTCAAAAAGGTCGAGGTCAAACCGACCGCGCCCAAAACCTACGTGGTGGTCAAGGGCGATACCCTGTGGGACATCTCTAAAAAGTTCCTCAGAGACCCCTGGTACTGGCCCGAGATCTGGCAGGAAAACCAGCAGATCAAGAACCCCCACCTCATCTATCCCGGCGATGTACTGACGCTGTACTACGTCAAGGGCGTGCCGCACATCAAGGTCACGGGCGGCCCGCGCGTCAGCGGGACGGCGGCACCTGCACCGTCACCGGAATACCCTACCGTTAAGCTCAACCCTGAAGTCCGTTCCGAGCCGTTGGAGTCGCGCGAATCCCAGATCCCGGTCGGCGCTATGCGCCAGTTCTTTATCCGGCCCCGGGTGGTGAGTGAGGAAACCCTCAAAAACGCGCCCTATATCTTTGCCTCCGCCGACGGTCATCTGATTTATGGCAGCGGCAATATCGTTTATGTGCGGGGCCTGTCGTCGAATATCAAGGCCAACCGCTTCAGCGTGTTCCGTCCCGGCCAGGCACTGCGCGACCCCAAAACGGGCGAGCTGCTGGGCTACGAAGCCATCCACGTCGGCGATGCCAGTCTGGTGAAACGCGGCAATCCCGCGACCGTGGTGCTCACCACCACCAACCGCGAGGTGCTCAAGGGCGACCGCCTGCTCCCCATCGAGCCGCCCCAGAGCTACAACTTCATGCCCCATGAGCCCGACCAAAAGGAGGACGGCCAGATCATCTCCCTGTTCGACGCCATCTCCATGGTCGGCCGCAACCAGATCGTGGTGCTCAACCTCGGCCGGCGCAACGACGTGAACCGCGGCGCCGTATTCGCGGTGTATCAGGGCGGACGCACGGTGCGCGACCCGCTCGCCACCACCGCTGCGACCCGCGAGGTCAAACTGCCGGAGGAAAAGGTCGGCGTGGTGATGGTCTTCAAGGTCTTCAACAAGATCAGCTACGCCCTGGTGATGGAATCCACCAAACCTATCGTGGAGGGTGACGCCGTCACCAATCCCTGACTCCTCGGGCCGGATGCCTGACAATCTCACGGACGAACCTGCCGCCTGGTGTGCGCTGTGGCGCACGCCGGGCATCGGCCTCACCCACTTCTCCAGGCTGCTGGAGCGTTTCGGAGCGCCCGACGCCGCGCTCGAGGCCGACGAGGGGCAACTGACGGCGGCCGGCCTGAACCAGTCCGCCGCCCGGGCCGTTAGTACGCAACCCCTGGACAGCGCCGCGCCTGACCTGGCTTGGCTGGATGCCTCCCCTCACCATCACCTGCTGACCTGGGCATCGCCGGACTATCCCTCCCTGCTGCGGGAACTGCCCGATCCGCCGCCGCTGCTGTTCGTCAACGGGGACCCGGGGCTGCTCGACTATCCGCAACTGGCCATGGTCGGCTCGCGCCATCCCACCCCTGTCGGGCGGGACACCGCCCGGGATTTCGCCCGCCACCTGGCAGCCGCCGGATTATGCATGACCAGCGGCCTGGCCCAGGGAATCGACACCGCCTGCCATGAAGGCGCCCTGGACGCCGGCGGGCTCACGCTGGCCGTCGCCGGCACCGGCCTGGACCGTATCTACCCCGCGGCCAACCGCGCCCTCGCCCATCGCATCGTGGAACAGGGAGCAATCATCTCCGAATTCCCGATCGGCACCGGCCCCCGCCCCGAGAACTTCCCGCGCCGCAACCGCATCATCAGCGGCCTGTCCCTGGGCACCCTGGTGGTCGAAGCGGCGCGCAAGAGCGGTTCGCTGATCACCGCGCGCTATGCGCTCGAACAGGGGCGCGAGGTCTTCGCCATCCCGGGCTCGATCCACAACCCGCTGGCCCGCGGCTGCCACCGCCTGATACGGGAAGGCGCCAAACTCGTCGAGACGGCCGACGACATCCTGGAGGAACTCGGCGGTCTGCTGCAGGGTCGATTATCTTCAATACAGGCCCCGGCATCGGGCCCACACCACGACGCACCGTCGGCGGCCGCGCCTCTGGACCGGGAATACATTGATTTGATTGAGATTATGGGTTTCGACCCCGTCGGCATCGACGAACTGGTCGCCCGTTCCGGATTGACCCCGGAAGCCGTTTCCTCCATGCTGCTGATACTCGAACTGAATGGCCACATTGCCAGTGTGGACGGTGGCAGGTACCTGCGCCTGAAGCCAGAGAGTATGAAATGAAAGAAAATGTCCTGGATGTGCTGATGTATCTTTTCGAACACTATGTCGATGACGAAACCGAGTTTGATTCCGACCGCGACCGCCTGGAGTCGCATCTGATGGATGCCGGTTTCCACAACCAGGAGATCGACAAGGCCTTCGACTGGCTCGAAGGCCTCGCCAACGAGGGCGAACCGCTGTTCGAGCACGTCGGCCAAAACCCCGTACGCATCTACACCGGCAAGGAGATGGAGCGCCTTGACGAGAACTGCCGCGGATTCCTGATGTTCCTCGAGCAGGGCGGCATGCTCACGCCGCAGCTGCGGGAGCGGATCATCGAACGCGTGATGGCACTGGACGCCGAGGAAGTCGACCTGGAACAGCTCAAATGGGTGGTTCTGATGGTCCTGTTCAATCAGCCCGAACAGGAAACCGCACACCTCTGGCTCGAGGATCTGCTGCTCGACGACAGCCGCCTGGTCATGCATTGAAAGCCGCGCGCCTTCAAGGAGCATGAGTCAAAACCTCGTCATCGTCGAGTCCCCCGCGAAGGGCAAAACCATCAAGAAATACCTCGGACCCGGGTTCGAGGTGATGGCCTCCTATGGCCATGTGCGCGACCTCGTGCCCAAGGAGGGCGCCGTCGACCCCGAACACGACTTCGCGATGAAGTACCAGGTCATCGAACGTAACGAAAAACACGTCGAGACCATCGCCAAGGCCCTGAAGAAATCCGACGCTCTGTATCTGGCGACCGACCCCGACCGCGAGGGCGAGGCCATCTCCTGGCATCTGTACGAACTGCTCAAGGACCGCGGCCTGCTCAAGGACAAAAAGGTCTATCGGGTAGTCTTTCACGAGATCACCAAACGCGCCGTCAAGGACGCCATCGATCATCCGCGCGAACTTTCCCATGCCCTGATCGACGCCCAGCAGGCGCGGCGCGCGCTGGATTACCTGGTCGGCTTCAACCTGTCACCGCTGCTGTGGAAGAAGATCCGCCGCGGCCTGTCGGCGGGGCGCGTGCAAAGCCCGGCCCTGCGCATGATCGTGGAGCGCGAGGAAGAGATCGAGAAGTTCGTGCCGCGCGAATACTGGACCATCGAGGCGGCCTGCAATCATCAGAACCAGGATTTCAGCGCCCGCCTGCACACCCTCGACGGGCAGCGCGTCACCCAGTTCGACATCGCCGACGAGCAGGCCGCGACCCGCGCCCGCGCGGCGTTGCTGGATGCTGCGGCCGGCCGACTGCAGGTCAAATCGGTCCAGAAAAAACAGCGCCGTCGCAACCCGGCCGCTCCGTTCACGACCTCCACCCTGCAGCAGGAAGGGGTACGCAAACTGGGCTTCTCCACCTCCCGCACCATGCGCACCGCCCAGCAATTGTATGAAGGCATCGACCTGGGCGACGGACCGGTCGGGTTGATCACCTACATGCGTACCGACTCGGTCAACCTGGCCGAAGAGGCGCTGGAGGAAATGCGCCGCTTTATCGCCGAACAGTACGGCAAGGACAAGCTGCCGCCTGAAGCGCGCCACTACAAGACCAAATCCAAGAACGCGCAGGAGGCCCACGAGGCCGTCCGCCCGACCTCGGTGTTCTACACCCCGGATTCGGTCAAGGCGCGCCTTACCCCGGATCAGTTCAAGCTCTACGAAATGATCTGGAAGCGCACCGTCGCCTGCCAGATGATCCACGCCACCCTCGACCAGGTTTCGGTGGACCTGTACAGCGGCGAGAACAGTTATTTCCGCGCCACCGGCTCCACCGTCGTCGAGCCCGGCTTCATGGCCCTGTACCGCGAGGACAAGGACGACAGCGAGGCCAAGCAGCAGGAAGACGAGAACAAGCAACTGCCGAAGCTGGTGGAAGGCGACAGCGTCAAGCTCAACGACATCGCGGCGGACCAGCATTTCACGGAACCGCCACCGCGCTATACCGAGGCCAGCCTGGTCAAGGCGCTGGAAGAGCACGGCATCGGCCGTCCCTCGACCTATGCCACCATCATCTCCACGCTGCTGTCGCGCGAATACGTGGAACTCGACAGCCGCCGGTTTACCCCGACCGACGTCGGCCGGATCGTGAACCGTTTCCTGACCAGGCACTTCCACCAGTACGTCGAATACGAGTTCACGGCGCGTCTGGAGGACGAGCTTGACGAGATCTCCCGCGGCGAAAAGCAGTGGGTTCCCGTCATGCAGGAGTTCTGGGAGCCCTTCAAGCAACTCGTCGAAGACAAGGAACAAAGCGTCACCCGCGAGGAGGCGATGCAGGCGCGCGAGCTGGGGACCGACCCCAAGACCGGCAAACCGGTCAGCGTGCGCATGGGACGCTACGGGCCGTTCGTTCAGATCGGCACGCGTGAGGACGAGGAAAAGCCGCAGTTTGCCGGCCTGCGCCCCGGCCAGAAGATGGATGCCGTCACCCTGGAAGAGGCGCTGGAACTGTTCAAACTGCCGCGCCACCTTGGGGAAACGCCGGAGGGCGAACCCGTCAGCGCCAACATCGGCCGCTTCGGCCCGTACGTGAAATACGGCAGCAAGTACGCCTCGCTGAAGGAAGACGATCCCTACACCATCGAGCTACCGCGCGCCCTGGAGGTCATCGCCGCCAAGAAGGAGGCCGATGCCAACAAAATCATCCGCGTCTTCGAGGACGAGGGCATCCAGATCCTGAACGGGCGCTACGGCCCCTACATTACGGACGGCAGCAAGAACGCGCGCGTCCCCAAAGACGTCGAAGACCCCAAATCCCTGGACCTGGAAACCTGCCAACGCCTGCTGGCCGAGGCCCCCGAACGCAAGGGTCGGGGACGCGCGGCACCCAAGAAAAAGGCCGCCGCGAAAAAGAAGGCCGCGCCCAAGAAAAAGGCGACAACGAAAAAGAAGGCTGCCCCCAAGAAGAAGGCCGCCAGCAACTGACCCGCCATGCCCGAGCGCATCGAATCGGCTGCCGCCGCCATCCGTGCGGGCGGGGTGGTGGCCTACCCCACCGAGGCGGTATTCGGCCTCGGCTGCGATCCCCGTAACGAACATGCCGTCCGGCGCGTGCTGGCACTCAAGGGACGCCCGCCGGGCAAGGGCCTCATTCTGATCGCCGCGGACCTGCACCAGCTGATCCCCTACCTGGCCCCGCTTCCGCACGACCTGCTGGAACGGGTGCGCGCCAGTTGGCCCGGCCCCGTCACCTGGCTGCTCCCCGCCCGGCCGCATACGCCGTCCTGGCTCACCGGCCGGCACCACACGCTCGCGGTACGGGTCACCGCCCATCCGCTGGCCGCCGCGCTGTGCTGCGCGGCGCGCACCGCCCTGGTCTCGACCAGCGCCAACCGGGCGGGCAGACCGCCGGTCCGGCACGCGGCGGAGGTACGCGCCCTGTTCGGCGCACAGCTGGACGCCGTCATCGACGCGCCGGTCGGCGGCCTGAAACGCCCCAGCGAAATCCGCGACGCCCATGGACGCATCATCCGTCCCGGCAACTAAACTGCGGCTGGCACGAACTTAAAGCCTTCGCCGCCTTGGCAACAGGCCTCGCACTGGCCGCCCAACGGCTGCTGAGGTATGTTCATCCGCCCATTGCCGCAATCCCGACTTGAAACCGCCATGACAGACCAGCCGGATATCGAACGCGTCGCCCGCTATCTCCAGGATCTGCAGGACCGCATCTGCACCACCCTCGCCGGGGAAGACGACGGCCAGGCGTTCCGCACCGATGCCTGGGAACGCCCCGGCGGGGGCGGTGGGCGCAGTCGTGTCCTGGAAGAAGGCGAGGTCTTCGAGAAGGCGGGCGTGAACTACTCCCACGTGCACGGCGAGGGCCTGCCGGCCTCGGCGACGGCACACCGCCCCGAACTGGCGGGTCGCAGCTTCCAGGCGCTGGGCGTCTCGCTGGTCATCCATCCGCGCAACCCCTACGTGCCCACCTCGCACGCCAACGTGCGGTTTTTTATCGCCGAAAAACCCGGCGCCGAACCGGTGTGGTGGTTCGGCGGCGGCTTCGACCTTACCCCCTACTACGGCGACGACGCCGACTGCGTACACTGGCACCGTACGGCCGAGACGGCCTGCTCCCCGTTCGGCGAATCGGTTTATCCCCGCTTCAAGCAGTGGTGCGACGAGTACTTTTACCTCAAACACCGGCAGGAACCGCGCGGCATCGGCGGCCTGTTCTTCGACGACCTCAACGAATGGGGCTTCGAACGCAGTTTCGCGTTCATGCGAAGCGTCGGGGATCACTACCTGCCGGCCTATGTGCCGATCGTGCAGCGCCGCAAACAAACCCCTTACGGGGAGCGGGAACGCGCCTTCCAGCTCTACCGGCGCGGTCGCTACGTGGAGTTCAACCTGGTCTACGACCGCGGCACCCTGTTCGGACTGCAGTCGGGCGGACGGACCGAATCGATCCTCATGTCCCTGCCACCGCAGGCGAGCTGGCGCTATGACTGGCATCCCGAGGCCGACACGCCGGAGGCGCGCCTCTACACCGACTACCTCAAACCCAGAGACTGGCTCACGGAAAGCGAAGTCTGATTCAGCCCCTTGTCGTGTACCAGCGGCATCTCCCGCGAAGATACGGCCGGTTTCACAGCCCCGCGAAGAATGGGGTATGCTTCCAACGCTCAACAAATTTCTAGAATGATTGAGCTCGCGCACGCTCCCCGGAACAGGACGTGCGTCAGAAAAAAGCCATAACAACAGTCACAGCCAAAATAAGGAGCACTGTCATGAACGATGCCCTGAGCCATCGACTCAACAGCCTCTTCGCGCGCGTCGGCAAGGCCGTCAGCAATCCCCACCGCATCGCATTGCTGCAACATCTCGGACAAGGCGAACGCAACGTCGAAACCCTCGCCCGCCTCACCGGCCTGACCGTCGCCAACGCCTCGCAGCACCTGCAGCTGCTGCGTCAGCACGGCTTGGCCACCGCGCACAAACGCGGACAAAACGTTTATTACCGCCTTACCGACGAAACCGCCATCCTCAAGCTGCTCGACCAGCTCGCATCGCTGGCCGAACATCAGATCTCGGACGTATCGCGACTGATCGGCCAGAACCGTGATACCCAGGCCGAGGCGATCGACGCCCAGGAGCTGCTCGAACGCATGCGCAGGGGCAAGGCCGTGGTCATCGACGTGCGCACCCACGAGGAATTCGAGGCGGGCCATCTGCCGGGGGCATTGCACGTACCGATCGAGGAAATCGAGGAACGCCTCAAGGAACTGCCCTCCGAAAGCGAGGTCATTGCCTATTGCCGCGGCCGCTACTGCATGCTTGCCAACGAGGCCGTCCAGCAACTGAACCGTCACGGACACCGCGCGACGCGCCTGGCGGAAGGACTGTCGGGCTGGAAACTGTCGCGGCTGCCGTTGCACACCTCCGGACAAACCCCCAACACCGTCACTTTATGAATCGAGATACCGGCTACTTTCCGATGACCCGGATGCGGCGCATGCGGCGTGATGACTTTTCACGCCGCATGATGCGCGAGACCGTGCTCAGCGCGGACGACCTGATCTACCCCGTGTTCGTTCTGGACGGCGAGAACCGGCGCGAACCGGTGAGTTCGATGCCGGGCGTGGAACGCCTGTCCATCGACCTGCTGCTGCGCGAGGCGGAAACCTGCGTCGAGCTCGGCATTCCGGCGCTGGCATTGTTCCCTGTCACGCCGTCGGACCGGAAATCGGAAGACGCACGCGAGGCCTACAACCCGGAAGGCCTCGCACAACAAACGGTGCGCGCCCTCAAGCAGCATCTGCCCGCACTCGGCGTCATCACCGACGTGGCCCTCGACCCCTTCACCACCCACGGCCAGGATGGGCTGATCGATGAGCAGGGCTACGTCCTGAACGACGAAACGGTCGAGGTGCTGGTGCAGCAGGCGCTGTCCCACGCCGAGGCCGGCGCCGACGTCGTCGCACCCTCGGACATGATGGACGGGCGCATCGGCGAGATCCGCAGCGTCCTCGAGGAGCGCGGCCACATCCATACCCGGATCCTCGCCTATTCGGCCAAATATGCCTCGAGCTTCTACGGCCCCTTCCGCGACGCGGTCGGCTCCGCGGCCAATCTGGGCAAGGGCGGCAAGCATACCTATCAGATGGACCCCGCCAATTCGGACGAGGCCCTGCGCGAGGTCGCCCTGGATCTGGACGAAGGCGCCGACATGGTGATGGTCAAGCCCGGCATGCCGTATCTCGACATCGTGCAGCGGGTCAAGTCGACCTATCAGGTCCCCACCTTCGTCTATCACGTCAGCGGCGAATACGCCATGCTCAAGGCCGCCGCCCAGAACGGCTGGCTGGACGAACGCGCCTGTGTGCTCGAGGCCCTCACCGGCATGAAGCGCGCCGGCGCCGACGGCATCCTCACCTATTACGCCATGGCCGCAGCCAGATGGCTTCAGGAAGGCAACTGAGAAAGTCAGGCCCATGGATTACTACGCTGTCGTCGGCAATCCGATCGCCCACAGCAAGTCCCCCACCATTCATCGCCTGTTCGCCGAACAAACCGGACAGGCGTTGACCTACGAGGCACTGCTCGCCCCGCTGGACGGTTTTGAGGACATGGTGCGCCAGTTCCAGGCACGCGGCGGGCGGGGCATGAACGTCACCCTGCCGTTCAAGGAACAGGCCTGGGAACTGGCCGACAGCTGCGGTCCGCTGGCGGACCGCGCCCGTGCGGTGAACACCCTGATCTTCACCGATGACGGACGGATCCGCGGTGCGAACACCGACGGACTCGGCCTGGTACAGGACCTGTGCGTGAATTGCGACCTGACGCTGCGCGCCCGCCGCCTGCTGATCGTCGGCGCCGGCGGCGCCGTACGCGGCGTGCTGGCACCGCTGCTCGAACAGCACCCCGCCAAACTCGTCATCGCCAACCGCACACCGGCACGCGCCGAACAGCTGGCCGAGGATTTCGCCGACACGGGCCCGATCCAGGCCTGCAGTTTCGAGGCGCTGGACGGCCAGCGCTTCGATCTGATCATCAACGGCACCGCCGCCAGCCTGTCCGGAGAACTGCCGCCGCTGCCCGCCGGCATCGTCGGCACCGAAACCTATTGCTACGACATGGCCTACGGTAGTGAACCCACCGTATTTCAGCGCTGGGCGCACACCGCCGGCGCCGCCGGCACCTGGGACGGACTGGGCATGCTGGTCGAGCAGGCCGCCGAGTCGTTCCTGCTCTGGCGCGGGGTGCGCCCCGCCACCGCCCCCGTCATCCGGCACCTGCGCGGGGAAGTAGCGGCCTGAACCTTGTCAACCATTGCGTTTCTAACGCATTGCTCCTTCAATACTAAGGAACAATCGCTTGATCCGTCTGAGGACTGAGAACATGAAGCTGAATCGCATTTCCCGCCCCACCCGCATCGTCACCTGGGCCGCCATCGGCTGCCTCGGCCTCGTGGCCGCAGGCTGCACCACCAACCCCTATACGGGGGAACAGGAAGTCAGCCGCACGGCCATCGGCGCCGGGATCGGGGCGATCACCGGCATGATCATCGGCAACAACGTCGGGGGCAATCAGGACCGCAACCGCTATATCGGCGCCGTTATCGGCGGACTGGCCGGTGGTGCGATCGGCAACTACATGGATCAGCAGCAGAACGCCTTGCGCCGGGAACTGCAAGGCACCGGCGTCAGCGTACAGCGCAGCGGTAACAACCTGATCCTGGTGATGCCCAGCGACATCACCTTCCCGATCGACCAGTACGCCGTCGAGCCGCAGTTCTATCCGGTGCTGAACTCGGTGTCCAAGGTGTTCAAGCACTACGACAAGACCATGATCGACATCTCCGGCTACACCGACAGCACGGGCACCGAGCAACACAACCAGTGGCTTTCCGAGCAGCGCGCCGTCAGCGTGGGCAAATACCTCATCAGCCAGGGCGTGCAGTCGTTCCGCATCAAGGCCGTGGGGTACGGGGAGAACTACCCCGTCGCCAGCAACAGCACGCCACAGGGCCGCTCGCAAAACCGTCGCGTGACCATCACCATCGTGCCGGTGCAGCAGCAACAAAACACCTACGGCTACAACCAGGGCTGAGCGCTTAAATAAACCGCCACCGCGTCAATCGCCGGCGCGGTGGCGGTTCTTGAGCCGCACGTAATGTGCGGCCGAATACGTCAAATAATCTTTTTCCTTGTCGGTAAGCGGGCGCACCCGGCGTGCGGGCGAGCCCAGCCACAGGTAGCCGCCTTCCAGTTCGTGTCCCGGCGCCACCAGGCTGCCCGCCCCCACCATCGCACCGCTGCGAATCACCGCCCCGTCCAGCACGATGCTGCCCATGCCGACCAGGCAGCGGTCCTCGACCGTGCAACCATGCAACGTCACGTTGTGCCCGATGGTCACCTCATTGCCCACCGTCAGCGGATGGCCGCCGGGCACGTATTCGCTATCGTGCGAAACGTGCAGCACGCAGCCGTCCTGGATGTTGCTGCATGCGCCGATGCGGATGGTATGGATGTCACCCCGCAGCACGCACAGCGGCCAGATGGAACTGTCCTCGCCCAAGGTGACGTCGCCGCAGACCACGGCTGTATCGTCCACGAATGCTGTCGCCGCAATCTGCGGTGTCCTGGATTCGAACGGCCTCAACGCCATGCGCGACTCCTTCAGTGAGAGAATAAAAAGTTACCGCATATAACGCTGCAACTGCAGGGCGTTGTGCGCGGCGTAGCCCGCCTCGTCGTTGTCGAAATAACAGTACACGCCGCGTCCCTGCGCCTGCCAGTCGTGCAATCGTCTGGCCCAGGCGCTCAAGCGCTGCGGGCTGTAGCAGCCCTGATAGGCACCACTCGGTCCATGCAGGCGCAGGTAGACGAAATCCGCGGTGACTTCGTGCGGCGACTTGAAGCCTGCGAGTTCGTAGATGCAAAGCGCCGCGCCGTGTTTTTCCAGCAACGCGTAGACGCGGTCGTCGAACCAACTGGGATCGCGAAACTCGAAGGCGGCGCGGTATTTGCCGCCCAGCGCTTCGAGCAGCCCCTGCAGGCGTTCGAGATTGACCCGCCAGCGGGGCGGCAATTGGAACAGGATCGGTCCCAGGTGCTTACCGAGCCCGGCCATGCGTTCGATGAACGGCGGCCAGGTGGCTTCCGGCTCGCGCAGTTTTTTCATGTGCGTGATGTAGCGGCTGGCCTTGACGGCGAATACGAAGTCCTGCGACACCTCGTCGCACCAGTCCGCCACCGCGGCCTCGCCGGGCAGTCGATAGAAGCTGCCGTTGATCTCCACCGAATGCAGCCTGGCCGCGTAATAGCGCAGCCAGTCGGCTTGCGGCAGGCCGGCGGGATAAAAGGCGTCGCGCCAGTGCGGGTACACCCAGCCCGACGTTCCGATCCGTATCTGCGGTGGCGCCTGCGTCATGCCGGATCGTTCACCGCATGGTCACGAGTTCCTCGGCGCTGGTGGGATGGATCGCCACCGTGTCGTCGAAATCCTGCTTGGTCGCCCCCATGCGGATGGCTACGGCAAAGCCCTGCAGCATTTCGTCGGCGCCGGGGCCGATGATATGGCAGCCCACCACCTTCTCGTGCGCGCCCACCGTCACCAGCTTCATCGCCGTGCGCATCTTGCGCTCGGTGAAGGCGTGCGACATCGGCGTGAAGCGCGTCTGATACACCTTCACCGCACTGCCGTGCAGTTCGCGGGCCTCGTCCTCGGTCAGGCCGACGGTGCCGATGGGCGGATGACTGAACACGACGCTGGGAATGTTCTCGTAGTTCAGGTGACGCTCCGGCTTGCCGCCGAACAGGCGATCGGCCAGCCGCCGGCCCGCGGCGATCGCAACCGGCGTCAGCTGGGCACGCCCGGTGACGTCGCCGATGGCGTAGATTCCGTCCACATTGGTGTTCTGAAAGCGGTCGGTGGGGATGTAGCCGTCCGCGTCGTGGATTACGCCGGTTTTTTCCAGATCTAGGTCGGCCGTATTCGGATCGCGGCCGATGGCCCAGATCACGGTATCGAAACCTTCGGTGCGATGGCCCTGATCGCAGTCCAGGGTGAGACTGCCGTCCTGTTCCCTGACCACCTCCCGCACCTGGGTACGCGGGAAGATGTTCACTCCCTCCTCCACCATGCACTCCATCAGGGTCTCGCGCAGCATGTCGTCGAAACTGCGCAGGAAGTGTTCGCGCCGCAGGTACAGGCTGACCTCTGAACCCAGGGCATTCAGAACACCGGCCAGCTCCACCGCAATGTAGCCGGCGCCTATCACTGCCACGTTACGCGGCTGAGTCTGCAGCTCGAAAAATCCGTCCGATGTAATGCCGTGTTCCGCTCCTTTTACGTCCGGTATGGAAGGCCGGCCACCGCTGGCGATCACGATGTGGTCCGCCCGCAGGCGCTCGCCGTCCACCTCCAGGGTATGGGCGTCGACGAAACGGGCGTATCCCGGAATCTCCTCGATGTCGGAGTCGGACAAATAGGTGTGGTACCAGGCGTTGATACCGCTGATATAGGCCTCGCGTTTGCGCACCAGCTCGCCCCAGTCGAAGCCACCCTGCTGCAGGTCGAACCCGTAGTCCGGCGCGTCCGTCAGGGCGTGGGCGAATTCCGCTCCATACCACATCACTTTTTTGGGTACGCAACCGACGTTCACGCAGGTACCGCCGAGGCGCCCCGACTCCACCACGGCGCATTTGGCCCCGTAGGCGGCGGCGCGTTCGGCCACCGAAAGCCCGCCGCTGCCGCCGCCGATTGCAATCAGATCAAACTGTTTCATGGTCTGTCCGTGAGATGTACGTGCGCACCATTGTATGACGTTTGCCGCATGCCGTTCGGGCCGCAGCGATTGCCGAAAGCCCTCGCGCCGGCCCGCCGATAGCCGCGCCTTTGTTAGAATCGTCAGCCCGAAACACCGGATCACCCGACCACCGTGGACACCTTCAGGCAGAGATTCGCAGACTGGCGCGCCTCGCCCCGCGTGAGCTTCGTGCTGGAACGCCTGCACCAGTACGCCCTGCTGACCCGGCTCGACAAGCCGATCGGTTCGCTGCTGCTGCTCTGGCCCACCCTGTGGTCGTTGTGGATCGCCGCCAAGGGCGTGCCGAACCTGCTGGTGCTGGCGGTGTTCGTAATCGGTGTGTTCGTGATGCGCTCCGCCGGTTGCGCCATCAACGACTATGCGGACCGCGATTTCGACGGCAGCGTGGCCCGCACCAGCAACCGGCCGCTGGCCGCCGGACGCATCCGTCCGCGCGAGGCGATCGGGGTGTTCGTGGTGCTGGCGCTGGTCGCCTTCGGGCTGGTGCTGCTGATGAACCGCCTCACCGTGTGGCTGTCGCTCGGCGGCGCGGTTCTGGCCGCCACCTACCCGTTCATGAAGCGTTATCACTACCTGCCGCAGGTGCACCTGGGCGCGGCCTTCGGCTGGGGTATCCCCATGGCCTATGCCGCCCAGACCGGCCACTTCCCGACCCAGACGATCTGGCTGCTGTTTCTGACCAACATCATCTGGTCGACGGCCTACGACACGATGTATGCCATGACCGACCGCGAGGACGACCTCAAGATCGGCGTCAAATCGACAGCCATCCTGTTCGGACGCTATGACAAGCTGCTGGTGGGCATCCTGCAGGCATTGGTCCTGCTCTCCCTGTATCTGGTCGGGCAGCAGGCCGGCCTGGGCCTTTACTATCACCTCGGCCTGCTGGTCGCCGCCGGCTTCGCCGTCTACGAACAGTGGCTGGTGCGCAACCGCGAGCCGATGGCCTGTTTCCGCGCCTTCCTCAACAACAACTGGTTCGGGTTCGCGGTCTTCGTCGGCATGGCGCTGGACTACGCCCTGCGCTGAGCACGGGGCATTCCAGACGCCTCATTTGCCGGGCGCGGCCCGCGCACAGGCCCACACGTCCACCCGCCTTACGCCCGCGCGCTTCAGCACCCGCGCCAGTTCGTCCACGGTCGCGCCCGTGGTCATCACGTCGTCGACGATCAGGACATGAGCAGGCCGGAACCCCGACCGGAGTTCGAAGGCGCCGCGCAGATTGGCGCGCCGGGCCTTGGCGGCCAGCCCCACCTGAGGCGGCGTGGAACGCACTCGCCGCACTCCATCCATCGCCAACGGTACACCCAGCGCACGCGCCACCGGACGGGCCAGCTCCAGGGCCTGATTGAAGCCGCGTTCCGTCAGACGGCGCCGATGCAGCGGCACGGGAAGCACGCAGTCGGGCCGCATCTCCAGACCCGGCGCCAGGCGCTCCGCCATCAGTTGTCCCAGCAGCCGCCCGTGACTGAGGCGCGCCCCGTACTTGAGGCGCGGCAGGAGGCTGTCCAGCGGCGGCCGGTACTCGAACACGGCGCGGGCACTGTCAAAAGCCGGGCGGCGACGCTGGCAGCGCCCGCAGCGCTCAGAGGAACCTGCCGGCAGCGGCAGGGCGCAGTGCGTGCAGGCATGTCCCTGCCAGGGCAGTTCCGCGGCGCAGGCGAGGCACAAATCCCGCCCCGGCACGCCCCCCTGGCCGCAGACCAGACAGCGCGGCGGATACAACACATCCAGCAATCGATCCCTGATACGCATGCGGCTAAGGTAAAGACTCGCCGGCCCGGATGCCAGAATCCCTTGATGCCGGACAAACGCATGCAGCCTCAGGCGGTGGTAAACTGCGCACTTTGCAGTAGTCACCGAAAGGGCAGTCATGACGGCCGGTTACAAGGTCATCAAGGCGGAGTCTGCACGCTCCGCTGCGCAGTGGTTTCATTGGGGGAACATCATTTCGGTGCTGATTCCTTTCCCATTGCTCATTTTCTGGTTCGGGGCGTCGATGGCCGTGTACGTATTCACCAGCCACCACCCCAATCCGCGCGTCGGCTTTTACGTCCACCGCGGCGCCTACCTGTTCTACGGTCTGCTGTGCGTGCTGATCCCGGTGGGGACCTATTTCCCGCCCAAGATCAACTACTTCATCATTTACTGGATATTCACCGTGGCGCTGATTCTTCCCATTTCCGGTTACTACCTCTACCGGATCCGCTACAAGGAACCCTGGGAGGACATCGAGGTGCCCGAAGACGAACCCCCGTTACCGCCTCATGACTGACATTCGACACGACTGGAGCCGGGACGAGATCCTGGCCCTCATGAACCGCCCGCTGAACGACCTGTTGTTCGAGGCCCAGCGCGTGCACCGCGAACACTTCGACCCCAACAAGGTCCAGGTCAGCAGCCTGCTGTCCATCAAGACCGGCGCCTGCCCCGAGGATTGCGGCTATTGCCCGCAAAGCGCCCATCATCACACCGAGTTGGAACCCGAGCGCCTGCTGCCGCTGGACGAGGTCGTGGAGGCCGCGCGCAACGCCAGGGCCAACGGCGCCAGCCGTTTCTGCATGGGTGCCGCGTGGCGCAATCCGACCGACAAGAACCTGGAACGTGTGGTCGAGATGATCGAGGCCGTGCGCGCCGAGGGTCTCGAGACCTGCGTCACCCTGGGCATGCTCACCGAACGCCAGAGCCAGCGTCTCAAGCAGGCCGGGCTCGACTATTACAACCACAACCTGGACACCTCGCCGGAGTTCTACGGCAACGTCATCACCACCCGCATCTACCAGGACCGGCTGGAAACGCTGGAACATGTACGGGACGCCGGCATCAACGTGTGCAGCGGCGGAATTCTCGGCATGGGCGAATCGCGCCCGGACCGCGCCGGCCTGCTCCAGCAGCTCGCCAACCTGCCGCGTCATCCGGAATCGGTGCCGATCAACAATCTGGTGCAGGTCGAAGGTACCCCGCTGGCCGGCACCCCCGAGCTCGATCCGATCGAGTTCGTGCGCATCATCGCCTGCGCGCGCATTCTCATGCCCGCCTCGTACGTGCGCCTGTCGGCCGGCCGCACCGAGATGAGCGACGAACTGCAGGCGCTGTGCTTTTTTGCAGGCGCCAACTCGATCTTTTATGGTGACAAGCTCCTGACCACGCCCAATCCCAGCGAAAACCACGACCTCGTGCTGTTCGACCGGCTGGGCATACAGGTGGAGGAAGGACACCACACCAGCGAGGCGCAATCCCAAACGGCCTGAGTCAAGGTGCGTCAGACCGGGCCTGTCCACTCTGACAGGCTGTTGTTGTCTACTCATGCGGCACGATAGGGCTTCAAAATCAGGCTCATAATGCTCGTTTACGACATGTAAACTGCGCTTGTTCGCCCGATTTTTCCTTCTCTCGTACTCGCCTGAGCGGCATCAACAGCCTGCCGGGAACACAAAGGAGGAACGCACGTGACTGAACGCAGACTTCGCAAGGAGGCCGGCCCCGTCGGCCTGCTTTACGCAAGCCTGGGCGGCATGATCGGGTCCGGTTGGCTGTTCGGCTCCCTGCATGCCGCCAAGCTCGCCGGACCGTTAAGCATGTGGTCCTGGATCATCGGCGCCGTCGCCGTCCTGCTGCTCGCCCTGGTCTACTCCGAACTCGTCACGCTGCTGCCCAAGAGCGGCGCCCTGGTTCACCTCAGTCACCTGAGCCACGGTGACCTGCTCGGCCGGATATGGGGCTGGATCCTGTTCTTCGGCTACGTGACCATCGCACCGGTCGAAGTCATGGCGGTGCTCACCTACGCCAACAACTACCTGCCGGGGCTTGTCGATCCGCACAGCGGCCTGCTCACCCACCTCGGCTTCTTTGCCGCCATCATCTGCCTGGCGCTGATCGTCGCCCTCAACCTGCTCGCCATCCGCTGGGTGCTGCTCATCAACAGCGCGGCCACCTGGTGGAAGATCGCCATCCCCGTACTGACCATCGGGGTGCTGCTGAGCCACGCCCACCATGTCGAGAACCTGCATGCCGCCGCCGGTCATTACGAGTTCTCCGGCATCTTCACCGCCGTCGCCAGCGCCGGGGTGATTTTCAGCTTTTTCGGTTTCCGTCAGGCCATCGACCTGGCGGGCGAGACGGACAACCCCTCGCGCAACATCCCGCTGGCGGTGATCGGCTCGGTACTCATCGCCGCGCTGATCTACGTCGGGCTGCAGTTCGCCTTCCTGCTGGCGCTCGATCCGGCCCAGATCGGCAACGACTGGCGCAGCCTGCATTTCACCGGTGTCACCGGTCCCCTGGCCGCACTCAGCGTGAGTGTCGGCGCCACCTGGTGGGCAATCGTGCTGTACGCCGATGCCATCGCCTCCCCGGGCGGCACCGGCTTCATCTACACCACGGCCAGCTCGCGCGTCACCATGGCCGCGGGTGAAATGCGCACCCTGCCGCAGTCGCTGGCCGAGGTGAACGGCCATGGCGTCCCGGTACGCGCCCTGATAGTCACCTTCCTCGCGGGCGCGATCTTCTTTTTCCCGTTCCCGTCCTGGCAAAAACTGGTCGGCTATATCTCTTCGGTCACCGTGCTGTCCTACGGGCTCGGTCCCATCGTGCTGCTGCATCTGCGCCGGACTCTCCCCGATGCCCCGCGCCCCTTCCGGTTACGGTTCGTGTGGCTGTTCGCGCCCGCAGCCTTCATCATTTCAAACTGGATCGTTCTGTGGACCGGCCTGGCAACGGCGAACGTGTTGTTCGGGATGATCGCGGTGATGTTCCTGGCCTATACCGCCTATCACTATTTGTTCCGCGCGGCGCCGAAGGGTGCGTTCGGCTGGCGGCAGATCGCCTGGGTGTTCCCCTATTTCATCGGCCTGTGGCTGCTGCTGGTGTACGGCCCCGCCTCGCTGGGCGGCAACGGTGCACTCAGTTTCGGCGAGGACATGCTGATCAGTGCCGTGTTCAGCCTGGTCATCATGGGCCTGGCGCTGGCCACCGGCGTGCGCGCCGAGGACAGTGCGGAATACCTCGAGCAACTGATCAGCGCACCGGAGCAGGCCGCGCCCTGACCTGATGAAGGACCTGCGCGCCGAGCTCACATCCCGCCGCAGCCAGGGTCTGTACCGCAGCCGGCGTATCGTGGATAGCCCGCAGGGCCCGGAACAGGTCATCGACGGCCGGCCGGTGCTGGCCTTTTGCAGCAACGACTACCTGGGGCTGGCCAACCATCCGCAGGTGGTGGCCGCCTTCAAGGCCGGCCTCGAGCGCTGGGGCGCCGGGGCCGGCGCCGCCCACCTGGTCAACGGCCATACCGCCGCCCACCACCGTCTCGAGGAAGCGCTGGCGGCGTTCACCGGCCGTCCACGTGCCCTGTTGTTCTCCACCGGCTACATGGCCAACCTGGGCGTGGCCCAGGCGCTGGTTGGACGCGGCGATGCGATATTCGAGGACCGCCTCAACCACGCCTCGCTGCTTGACGCCGGACTGCTGTCCGGCGCGCGTTTCACCCGCTACGCCCATGGTGATGCGAACGACCTGGAAACCCGCCTCGCCGGGTCCGCGGCCCGCGAACGGCTGGTCCTCACCGACGGCGTGTTCAGCATGGACGGCGA
>JARRKE010000015.1 GCA_037388465.1 Gammaproteobacteria bacterium | reverse complement strand
CCGGGATAGCCTTTGTCTTCGTAGCTTTTCGCGCTGCAGGCGAGCGCGAAGGTGTCGTGCCGGCCGACCGTGTCGCGCACGACCTCGACCAGCGGGCGCATCTTGTCGTCGAAGAACTTCGAATGCAGCCCGGGCGTCGGGTAGATGTTGCCCATGAGCGTGCGCGTGGTGGTGGCGTCCAGCCCCGACTCCTCGCCGCGCGCCAGGTCGGCGGCGTCGAAGGCCAGGAAGTCCGAACACTGCTTGCCCGCCACGTCGATGACCTGGATGTATTCGCCGGCAGCGACGTGATAGGCCTGGGCGGTGCCCGCCTTGATGCGGATCTCCGCCTGCGGCTCGGCCAGCGGCGGCGGCAGGTGCTCGACCTCGGGCTTGACCCGCGTGACGTGCAGCTCGATCTCGGTCGGCGGCGCGGCGCCGTTCAGCACCGTGTCGGCACCGGGCGCGGCGATGCACACCAGGACGGATTGCTTGGCCTTGAGCGTGACCTCGGTGCCGGGCGGATTGTCCGCCTCGCCCAGCGCCACGCCAGGCGCGGCCGCATCGGCCCCGTGCTCGCGCAACGCCATGGCCAGGGCCGACGCCTGTTCGCTTTTTCCGTCCAGATAGGCGGACAGGGCCGTGGACGCGGCACGCGCGGCCTTGATCCCGAGCGCAGCCGGGTTCGGCCGTCCCTCGGCATCGAACGCGAACACGTCCACGGGCTGCATACCCTCGACGTCAACGATGGCAATGCGGTCGCCCGCCTCCAGCGCCACAGCCGTGGCAGCACCGCCGGCAAGCCACAGGCGCTGCGGCGGCGCGTCCGTCACCGTTTCCTGCACGTCCATGACCGTCATCGGAACACCCGCCCTGCCGGCGCGGGCCGAAGCCCGCGCCGTTGCACCAGCCGGTAAATCACTTTGCGGCCGCCGCCGGTTCGTCCGCCTCGTCCTTGATGTCCAGGAACGCCTCCAGCGAGTCGTCCATCGCATCCAGCCAGGGCGTGTGATGCACCGGGGCCATGTTGCCGGTCAGCACGGAGGGATAGCTGCGGTTGCGGAAGCCCATGATGTCTTCCTCCTTGTGGTGCTCCCATTCCTTGAACAGCTCGGCGATGCGGTCGACGTCGAGGAACGGGTAGTCCACGGACTTCAGCAGGTCGCGCACGTACTCGGTCTGGAAGTCGATGGCCTGGAAGGGATCTTCCAGCGCTTCCTCGCGGGCGCGCCAGTCCTTGATGTCGGCGGCCATGGCCTCGGCGTCGGGCAGCTGCAGGCGGCCGAGGATGACGTCGCGCGCGTACCAGGCCTGGGCATCGAACATGTTGAAGGTGTAGTACTGGTCCTGCATGCCGACGTACATCAGCTTGGTGTTGTCTTCCCAGAACACGCCCTTGTACAGGTTGAGCGGATACAGGCGGTTGTTGGTCTTGAGCCGCAGCTCGTCGGGCAGGAAGGGGAAGTGGTGCAGGTAGCCGGTGCACATGACGATGGCGTCCACATCCTTGGTGGTGCCGTCCTTGAAGTGCGCGGTCTTGCCTTCCACCTTGGTCAGCAGGGGCTTGGTGGTGAAGGACTCCGGCCAGTCGAATTCCAGCGGGCTGGAACGGAAGCTGAAGGTGATGGACTTGCAGCCGTACTTGTAGCACTGGCTGGCGATGTCCTCCGCCGAGTAGCTGCTGCCGACGACCAGCAGGTCCTTGCCGACGAACTCGCAGGCGTCGCGGAAATCATGCGCGTGCAGCACGCGGCCGGGGAATTTCTCGAAGCCGGGGAAATACGGCATGTTCGGCGTGGAGAAGTGCCCGGATGCGACCACCACGTAATCGAAGATCTCTTCGCGCGTCTCGTCCTTTTTGTGATCCATCACGGTGACGGTGAACTTGCCCGTGTCCTCGGCGTACTCGACCCAGCGCACCGGCGTCTCGAACTCGATGTACTTGCGCACCCCGCTCTTCTCGACGCGGCCGATGATGTAGTCGTGCAGCACGGCGCGCGGCGGATAGGACGGAATCGGACGGCCGAAGTGTTCCTCGAAGGAATAGTCGGCGAACTCCAGGCATTCCTTGGGGCCGTTCGACCACAGGTAGCGGTACATGCTGCCGTGCACCGGCTCGCCGTTCTTGTCCAGGCCCGTGCGCCAGGTGTAGTTCCACAGCCCGCCCCAGTCGCTTTGCTTTTCGTAGCAGACGAGCTCGGGAATCTCGACGCCGTCCTTGCGGGCGGATTCGAAGGCGCGAAGCATGGCGAGACCGCTGGGTCCGGCGCCGATGATGCAGATACGAGTTTTCATGGTCTTTTTCCCCTTAGTACACAGCCAGTGCGTGGCTTGCGAAGACAACAACAACTGCAGCTAACAAAGTGACGTACGGCAGCACCCCCGCCCGCTTGACCACCTGGCCTTCGTCGCCGAGGTGCATGTCCTCCACCATCGCCTTGGGGAACTTGCCCTTGTCGGTGACGTAGTGGCGGAACAGGAATATCGGCACGATCAGGGCGGCGAAGACGAGCCCTGAAAGCAGGGTGCCGCTGCCCCAGATGTCGGCGCCCATGCCGAGCAGCACCAGGTTGACGAAGGAGAGCACGAAGCCCGCCACCAACAGCCAGGACGGCGCCTTGAACGGACGCTTCCAGTCGCGGCGGTCCATGCGATGGATCCAGCCGGCGTTGAGGTTCAGGAAGTTGAAGATGATGTAGCCGACGTTGGAGATGGCGAGAATGAACACGTAGTTGGACATCATCAGCAACAGCATGTTGAAGCAGAGGTCCGTCCACATCGCCCGGGTGGGCGCACCGTGTTCGTTGACGCGCGACAGGTACTTGGGCAGCCAGCCGTCCACCGACGCCTGGTACAGGGTGCGCGACGATCCGGCCATGGCGGTCATGATCGAGAGCATCAGCGCCAGGATGAGCATGACGAGGATGACCTTGGCGATCAGGTACGAACCGCCCACCATGCCGGCCATCGCCTTGCCCACGCCCATGCCGCTGTAGATTCCCGGCGCCAGCATGCCCTTCAGGCCGAGGGCGCCCTGGAAGGCCAGCGGCACCAGGGTGAACGCGATCAGGCACAGCAGGCCGGAGTAGAAGATCGCCTTGAAGGTGTCCTTTTGCGGGTCCCGGAATTCGCGCGTGTAGCACACGGCGGTTTCGAAACCGTAGGTCGACCACGCGGCGATGAACAGGCCGCCGGCCATCAGCGTCCAGCCCGCCATGTTCCAGGTGCCGTCGACGGCTTTACCGGAAGCGTCCATGGCGATGGGGACGAGCGGGAAGAAGTGGTCGACGCTCACGCCGCCCGACACGAACGGCGCCAGGCCGATCAGCAGCAGCGGCAGCAGCGCCGAAATCCCCAGGATCTTCGTCACCCGGGCCGAACGCAGGATGCCGCCGTGCTGGATGCTGAACACGGCCAGAAGCAGGATCGCGCCGATGATGAAGGTGGCGTTTATGCGCAGCGAAAGCCCCTGCATGATCCAGCCGAGATGCAGCAGGGTGATATGCCAGGTGTTGATTTCGGCGGTGGGCGCAAAAAGTATGCTCAGGATGTAGCCGGCCCCCAGCCCGGAACCGATGGCCAGTACCGGCGACCAGGCGAACCAGTTACACCACACCGAAACGGGCGCGATGATCTTGCTGTAGCGCACCCAGGCCACGGCTCCGTAGACGGAGGCGCCGCCCGACTTGTTGGGAAACAGGCCGGCGATTTCGGCGTACGTGAAGGACTGCAAAAACCCGAAAATGATCGAGACGGTCCACACGACCCAGGACGGTCTGCCCACGGTCGCGGCGATCGCGCCGATCGAAAACAGCACCAGGGCGGGCACGCCGCTGGCCACCCAGAAGGCGCCCGTCCAGTCGATCTTCCGATGCAGCGCACCGGCCTCGTACGCCGTGCTGTCACTGCCGATTGCACTTTCAACACTGCTCATTTCATACCTCCTGTGGGTTCCTCAGGAACCCGGCGTGTAAACCGGATCGGTCACGCGGGGTGACGGCTACCGGGGTGGATAAAGGGCGGATGCAGGCCCGATGGAGATTGCAGGAGCTGTTGATGCTTAAATCACCGCGTCGTATGGATGCGCGGCACCGCCCTCGCCGGACACGCGTGTATCGCGTTGTCCATGGGAGAGCGGACACAGGTCGGCCTTCGCCGTCTCGACGGCAATGTCCATATAAAGACGAATCGGTCCGAAGACCGACGCTTTGGCGGACAGGTACATGAGGCGGCTTTCCTCTCTTCTTTGCGGTTGCCGGGATGCCGACCCGATCACCGGCTACTGTAGTGCAACAAAGTTTCTCTACAGGAAATGCAAAGAGCTTGCCAACTTGCTATGTGATTGATTTTCTTGGAGATGGGAACTGACGGGGGCGATCAAACCGCATTGATGCGGTGCAATTCCCAGTCCGGTGCTAGGAATCGGTGCGTCCGGGGATCGAACGCGGCGGGGAATGCCCCCGGCCGGGCGGCCGGGGGCGGCCTGAATCAACGGCCGTACAGGGCCCGGAAGTGCGCCTTGGCCAGGGTGTGGAAGTGGATGTTGAAGCCGACCATGGCCGGGGAGGCCTCCGCGGGCAGCTCGAACTTCGGGACGTCCAGGGCATAGACGGTGAAGATGTAGCGGTGCGCCTTGGCGCCCTTGGGCGGACAGGGGCCGCCGTAACCGTGGATGCCGAAATCGGTGAGATTCTGCACGGCGCCGGCGGGCATGCCCTTGGCGCTGGCGCCCTTGGCCAGCTGGTGCACGTCGGCCGGAATGTTGTAGACCACCCAGTGCCACCAGCCGCTGCCGGTGGGCGCGTCGGGGTCGTACACGGTGATCGCGAAGCTCTTGGTGCCGGCCGGGGCGCCCGTCCAGTGCAGCTCGGGGGAGACGTTGCCGCCCGTGCAGCCGAAGCCCTTGTAGACGTACGCCATCGGAATCTTCTGGTTGGGCTTGAAGTCGGCGCTGCGCAGGGTGAAGCTCCCCGCCAGCGCCGCCTGGGAAACAAACAAAAACACTGCGGCAGCTAACCAACGCATGATCGTCCTCCTGGGATTCTTGGTTTTCTGAACAGACGACCCGGACGGCGTCAGCCGTCCGGGTCCGCCCAAGCTTGCGCCCGACCGCGCGTTGCGCGCAACCGGTCAGTCGCCCGCGACGCAGGCCTTGTAGGTGTTTTCCAGCAGGGTGGCGACGGTCATGGGGCCCACGCCACCGGGGACGGGCGTGATCCAGGCGGCCTTCTGCCTGGCGCTTTCGAACGCGACATCGCCCACCAGGCGGCCGTCTTCCAGGCGATTGATGCCGACGTCGACGACCACCGCGCCTTCGCGGATCCAGTCGCCGGGCACCAGCTCGGGCCGGCCCACCGCCACCACCAGTATTTCGGCGCGGCGCACGTGCGCGGCCAGGTCGCGGGTCGAGCTGTTGCACACGGTCACCGTGGCGCCGGCGAGCAGCAGCTCCAGCGCCATGGGACGGCCGACGATGTTGGAGGCGCCCACCACTACGGCATCCTTGCCCTTGGCGTCGATGCCGTTGGCCTCCAGCAGGGTCATCACGCCCTTGGGCGTGCAGGGCTGCAGCAGCGGCATGCGCACGGCCAGCCGCCCCATGTTGTAGGGGTGGAAACCGTCCACGTCCTTGGCGGGATCGATGGCCTCGATGACCGTTTCGCTGTCGATATGCCGGGGCAGCGGCAGCTGCACCAGGATGCCGTCGATGGCGGGGTCGGCGTTGAGCCTGTCGATCAGCCCCAGCAGTTCCTTCTCGGAAACGTCGACCGGCAGGTCGTAGGCCTGGGAGACGAAGCCCACCGCGTCGCAGGCCTTGCGCTTGTGGCGCACGTACACCTGCGAGGCGGGGTCGCCCCCGACCAGCACCACCGCCAGGCCGGGGGCGCGCAGGCCTTTGGCCACACGCGCCGCGACCTGCTCGCGCAGTACCTCGCGCATGGCCTCGGCCTGCGCCTTGCCGTCGAGCAGACGCGCCTCGTGGGATACGAGTTCCGCGCGGCTTTGTCCCTGATCAGGCATTGGTGACTCCCGGTATCCAGTCCGTGCCGGCCAGCGGCACCTTGGCCATGGCGGCGGCCTCCAGGGTGAGGGCGGTCAGGTCCTCGCGCTCGAGATTGTGCACGTTGGACTTGCCGCAGGCGCGCGCCAGGGTGGTGAGCTCCATGGTAAGGGTCTGCAGGTAGTTCTTCACCCGCCGCGCACCCCATTCCGGGTCGAGCCGCGCTTCCAGATCGGGGGTCTGGGTGGCCACGCCCACCGGACATTTACCGGTATGGCAGTGGTGGCAGACGCCGGGCGCGGTATCGAGCGCGGCGTAGTCGGCGGTGGCGTCGATGTGCCGGCCGTTCTGCACGTAGTAGTCGCTGTTGCAGCCCAGGGCCATGAGCATGGCCTGGCCGATGGAGACCGCGTCGGCCCCCATGGCCAGCGCCTTGGCCACGTCGGCGCCGCTACGGATGCCGCCCGAGATGATGAGCTGCACCTTGCCCGCCATGTCGATCTCTTCCAGCGCCTCCACGGCCTGGCGCAGCGCGGCGAGGGTGGGAATGCCGGTGTGCTCGATGAACACCTGCTGGGTGGCGGCGGTGCCGCCCTGCATGCCGTCGACCACCACCACGTCGGCGCCAGAGGCGACGGCGAGCTTGACGTCGTGCTTGACGCGGGTGGCGCCCACCTTGACGTAGATCGGCACCTGCCAGTCGGTGATCTCGCGCAGTTCGTTGAGCTTGATGGCCAGGTCGTCCGAGCCGGTCCAGTCCGGATGGCGGCAGGCGGAGCGCTGGTCGATGCCCTCGGGCAGGGTGCGCATCTGCGCGACGCGCGGGCTGATCTTCTGCCCCAGCAGCATGCCGCCCCCGCCGGGCTTGGCGCCCTGCCCCAGCACCAGCTCGATGGCGTCGGCCTTGCGCACGTCATCGGGGTTGAAGCCGTAGCGCGAGGGCAGGCACTGGTAGACCAGGGTCTTGGAGGAGCTGCGCTCTTCCGGGGTCATGCCGCCGTCACCGGTGGTGGTGCTGGTGCCCAGCTCGCTGGCCGCGCGCCCCAGGGCATCCTTCACGTTGGCGGTGAGGGCGCCGAAGCTCATGCCGGCGATGGTGATGGGAATGTCCAGCTCGATGGGGTTTTTGGCGTGGCGGCTGCCGAGCACGGTCCTGGTCTCGCATTTCTCCCGGTAGCCTTCGAGCGGATAGCGCGAGGCCGAGGCGGTGAGAAACGACAGGTCGTCGAAGGTCGGCAGCGTGCGCTTCGCGCCCAGGCCGCGGATCTCGTACAGGCCGTGTTCGGCCGCCTGGGTGATGTAGTGCAACACCGAACCGTCGTAGGAGTGGTTCGTCTCCTTGTAAACGGGCTTGCTCATACTCAGTACTCCTGGAAATGATCGGCGTTCCAGTGATAAAGGCTGCGAGCCGATGCCACGCGCTTGAACGTCTTCGGGTCGTGGTCGAAACCGGCCCTGGCCAGCAGCTCGGCCACCTTGGCGTAGTCGGACTCCTGCATGGGCTCGATCTGCGCGTCCGCGCCGAGACCGTGGATCTCGCCGCGCACGTAGATCACCGCCTCGTACAGGGAGTCGCCCAAGCCGTGGTCGGCGTCGCCGCAGACCACCAGGTGGCCGGCCTGCGCCATGAACGCGGACATGTGGCCGACGCTGCCGCCCACCACGATGTCGCAGCCCTTCATGGAGATGCCGCAGCGCGACGAGGCGTCGCCCTCGATCACCACCAGGCCGCCGTGGCCGGAGGCGCCGGCGCACTCCGAAGCGTTGCCCTTGACGAGCACCGAGCCGGACATGATGTTCTCGCCCACGCTCCAGCCGACGTTGCCGTGCACGGTGACGCTGGCCTGCTTGTTCATGCCGGCGATGAAGTAGCCGGCATGGCCGTGGATGTCGACGGTGACCGGCGCATCCAGGCCCACGGCGATGCTGTGCTGGCCGTCGGGGTTGAGGATCTCGATGTACTCGGGGCCGTCGAGCTCGTGGTGCAGGAACTGGTTCAGCTCACGCACCGTGGTCGAGGCCAGGTCGAAGGTCTGGGCGTCGACGCCCTTCTGGGTCAGCGATTCCATGAGTAGATCACCTCCGGCTTGGGCTCGAAGAGCGTGGCGTTCTTGACGTCCGGCAGATGGGCCAGCGCCCGGTACTCGGAGCCGATGGCCACGTAGTCATCGGTCTCGGCCACCACCGCCGGCTTGCAGGCGAAGGGGTCGCGCACCAGGGCCAGCTTGTCGTGGGTGCCCATGAGCAGGGTGTAGAACCCGTCGAGCACGGAGAAGCCTTCCTCCAGCGCGTCCTCCAGGGTCTCGCCCTCGCCCAGGCGCCACTCGATGAAACGGCAGGCGGCCTCGGTGTCGTTGTCGGTCTCGAAGCGGATGCCGCGCCGCTCCAGCCGGCGCCGGATGCTGTAGGGGTTGGACAGGGAGCCGTTGTGCACCAGGCAGAAGTCTTCGCCCGCCGTGAACGGATGCGCGTGCGCCGGGGTGATGGCCGACTCGGTGGCCATGCGCGTGTGCCCGATGGCGTGCGAGCCGGTGAGACCGGTGAACCCGTAGCGCTCGGCGATCGCCGCCGGGTGGCCGGCATCCTTATAGATGTCGATGTAGTGCCCGGCCGACAGCACGTGCAGCATGGGGAAGTGCTCGCCCAGCCAGTGCTTGAGGGTGTCGGGCTCGACATCCAGGGTGAGGCGCGCGTAGCGGCCCTGCGAAACGATGCCCGGCTTTCCCACCAGGGCTTCGTCGTCCAGGGCATGCTTCAGCGCATCCCAGTCGAACTCGGAATCGGCGGCGAACAGCGAGAACTTCTCCCCCTGGTCCTGCTCCGCGAACACGGCCAGCCCCGCCGAATCCGGGCCGCGCTCGGACATGCTGGCCAGCATGGGCGTGACCAGCTCCCCCAGACGCGCGTTAAGCGCGCCGTTCTTCAACAGCAATCCGACGATCCCGCACATCAGTAGAACTCCACGTAACGGTTCAGCTCCCAGTCGGAAACGTGGCGCGAGTACTCCACCCATTCCATGCGCTTGACGGTGAGGTACTCGTCGATGAAATCGGCGCCCAGCTGCTCGGCGAACAGGGGATCGGCCTCCAGGGCCTCGATCGCCTCGTGCAGGCTTTGCGGCAGGGTCTTGATGCCGTTGGCGTCGAGCTCGGCCAGGGATTTTTCGTAGAAGTTGTAGTTCTGCGGTTCGCCCGGATCGAGCTCGCGCTCCACCCCGTCCATGCCGGCGGCGATAACCGCAGCAGCAGCCAGGTAGGGGTTGGCGGCGCCGTCACCCAGGCGCATCTCCAGACGGCCGTAGGGAATGCGGACCATGGAGGTGCGGTTGTTGTCGCCGTAGGAGATGAACGCCGGGGCCCAGGTGGCGCCCGACAGGGAGCGGCCGACGACCAGGCGTTTGTAGGAGTTCACCGCCGGGGCCAGCAGCGCGGTCAGCGCCGGGGCGTGCGCGAGCAGGCCGCCGAGGAAGTGGTAGGCGAGCTTGGACAGGCCCAGGCCCTTGGGATCGGACGCATCGTGGAACAGGTTGTTGCCCTCGGCGTCCGCGATGGAGGCATGCATGTGCATGCCGTTGCCGCTGCGATTGGAGAACGGCTTGGGCATGAACGAGCAGACCAGACCCAGCTTGTTGGCGATCTCGCCGGCGGCCATGCGGAAGAACACGTAGCGGTCCGCCGAGGTCATGGCGTCGGAATAGGTGTAGTTGATCTCGAACTGGCCGTTGGCGTCCTCGTGGTCGATCTGATAGACGTCGAAGTCGACCGACTGCAGCGAAGAAACCAGCTGCTCCAGAAACTCGCGCGAGCGGGACAGGCCCTTGTAGTCGTAGCAGGGCTTTTCCAGCATGTCGGAATCGTCCGCCGGCACCACGCTGCCGTCCTCGCAGCGCTTGAGCAGGCTGAACTCCGGCTCCAGGCCGGTCATCAGCGTCCAGCCTTTTTCCGTGAGGCGCGCGATCTGCTTGGACAGGATGTTGCGCGTGTCCATCTCATAGGGCTCGCCGTTGACGTAGCCGTCGCAGACCATGCGCGCATAGCCGGGCTGCCAGGGCACCACGCTCAGGGTGCTGAGATCCCCGCGCGCCATGTAGTCGGCCCCGTGCGGACCCATGCGCATGCCCCATACCGCGAAGCCGGCGAAGCCCGCGCCGTCCTCCAGGACATCCTCCAGGTGACTGGCCGGTACGGATTTGGTCTTGGCCACACCGTGGATGTCCACGAACTGGGCCAGGATGAATTTGATGTCGTTCGCCTCGAGGAACGATTTTGCTTCAGCTGGCGTCATGTTTAATGCCTCTCGATTCGTAGAAGTCCAAAAAACCCACAAGACCTCCTCCACATTCATGGACCCCGTCGAGCAGGGTCTCGAATAGATATTCTCCGTAGCTCGGGTCGCAGCCGATGCGATAACTGCGCTGCGCGCCCGTTCCCTCCACGCACAGCCAGGCGGTCACCCCGGCCACGCGTGTGAACAAAAACCGGTTTTCCACCTCGGCCAGATCCAGGGCGCAGAACTCACTCATCAGGCGCCCCGCGTCTTCGCCGCCCAGCACCACTTCCAGATCGTCGCGCGCGACGATGCGCGTCCCCGCTACCAGGTCGTCGGCCACACCATCGGAGAGCTTGCCCAAGGCAGTGCGCAGCGCGCCGCCGGGACCGTCGTGCAGGATGAATTCCGCCTCGCCGGTGCGTACCAGGAAGGCGTCTTCGCCCAGGTCGTGGACCCGGAAGAATTCCTCCGGAATCGGCAGGTCGCGCGCCGCCAGCCAGTCGGCGGCCTGGCCGCCGCGCACCAGCCAGCGCCGCAGCGGACTGAGGTCGACCAGCCAGGTCGGCGGGGTGCCGCTGTTGCGCACCAGGGTCGGCATGTCGTCGACGGTCTGCAGGGCGCCGCCGATACGCACGTGGGCGGGACTGAGACGGCTCATGCGGTGGCCTCCCTGGGTGCGGCGCTGACCAACGGTTTCTGGCGCAGGTTGTCGGGGTCGTAGAACGGGGTCGGCACCACCGGCGCCTGGATCATCACCCCGCCGTCCACCCGGATGTTGAGGGTGTCGACCTCGCCCAGGCTGCGCTCGATCATGGCCAGCCCGACCACCTTGCCCAGCGACGGGCTCGCGCCGATGCTGGTGACGCGCCCGGCGATCTCGCCGTTTTCGATCACCAGGTGGCATTCCTTGGGCAGGCTGCCGGCATCGCCCGGCGGCAGGGCGAAGCCGACCAGACGGTAGCGCGCCTTGTCCGCCAGCACCTGCAGGCTGCGCTTGCCGACGAAGAACGGCTTGTCGAACTTCACGGCCCAGGCCATGCCCGCATCGAAGGGGGTGGAGGTGCCGTCCGTGTCCTGGCCGACGATGATGTGGCCCTTTTCCAGGCGCAGCTGGCGCTGCGCCTCGACACCGAAGGGACGGATGCCAAGGTTGCGGCCCGCGGCCATCAGGGCTTCCCACACGTGGGCGGCCCGGGCGGCGGGCACGTGGATCTCGTAGCCCAGCTCGCCGACGAAACCGACGCGCATGAGCAGGGCCGGCACGCCGGCCACGCGGCCGCGGCGCGCGCCGAGAAACGGGAAGGCCTCGGCCGAAAGGTCGATGTCAGTCAGCGGCGCGAGCACCTCGCCGGTCAGCGGGCCGGCGATGTTCATGGCCGCGTTCTGCCCGGTGCGATTGATAAGGTCGACCTTCAGCCCCCATTCGATGGCCAGGCGTTGCAGCTCGCGGTAGACGCCCTCGGCAGCGGTGGTCGTGGTGGTGAGGTAGAAATGCTCCTCGCCGAGGCGGGCGGCGATGCCGTCGTCGATGATGACGCCCGCCTCGTCCACCATCAGGGCGTAGCGGGTGCGGTCCTGTTTGATATTGGACAGGCGCAGGGTGTAGGCGCGGTCCAGCAGCTCGCCGGCGTCCGGCCCGAACACCTCGATCTTGCCCAGGGTGGAGACGTCGATCAGGCCAACGCCTTCACGCACCGCCAGCACCTCGCCGGTGACCGCCTCGGCCTGCGGGCCGGGACCGTAGAACTTGGGACGCAGCCAGTGCCCGGCCGGCATGAACTCGGCCTGGTGCGCCGCATGCCAGGCATGCAGCGGCGTGCGCCGCTCCGGGCGCAGGCGCCGGCCCGCCAGGGCGCGCACGGGCACCGGGTGGAAAAACGGGCGGGCCGTGGTGGTGCCGGTCTTGTCGATGGGCTGGCCGTTGATGCGCGCCAGCACGCGCACGCCGTTCATGTTGGCGTGCTTGCCCTGGCTCGGGCCCATGCCGACCGTGGAGTAGCGCTTGAGCAGCTCGATGTTGTCGAAGCCTTCCGCCGCGGCGCGCTCCAGGTCCTTGAGCTGCAGGTCCTCGTCCAGGTCGATGAAGTTCTTGCCCTTGGGGTGGGCGAAGATCGGATACGGGTGTGAGTGCACGTCCTGCCCGCGTCCCGGCCGGGGCGCTTCCGGCGCGGCGAGTTCCAGATGGGCGAGGGCCTCCGCCGCCGCGGCGCGGCCGTCGGCCAGCCGGGCCTGCAGATCGAACACGCCGTTCACGCGCCCGGCGGCGAACACGCCTTCCGGGAGTTCCGCGGGTACGAACTGCCCGGGCACCTCGGCATAGGCCATGCGGGTGCCGGCCTGATACAGCAGGGCCGCGGCCGGCGCCCAGCCCACGGACTGGAACAGGCCGTCGCAGGCGATGTGCGGCGCAGCGTCGGACCGCGGCTTGCCTTCGCCATCCAGGGTGCGCAGCTCGACGCCGCCGAGGCGTCCGCCGCTGGCCGTGGCTTCGTAAACGGTGGTTCCCGCCAGCACCTCGATGCCCTGGGCCTTGGCCGCCTCCGCCAGCGGGCCGCGCTGCGCCGGGTCGCCCAGATCGGCGATGGCCACGACGTTCACGCCCACCCGCACCAGGTCCAGCGCGGCACGGTAACCGGAGGTGTTCGCGGCCAGCACCACCGCCCGCTCGCAGGGCTTGATGGCGTAGTGCTGAATGAGACGCTGGGCCGCCGAGGCCTGCATGACGCCCGGCAGGTCGTTGCCGCGGAACACGGCGGGCTGCTCGAAAACGCCGCTCGCCACGATCACCGCCCGGGCGCGCAGCTTGGTCATGCCCTGCGCGGACACCAGCGGCACCCAGTGGTCCGCGTAGTAGCCCGCCGCCACGGTCGCGGGCCGGAATTCCACATTGGGATGCGCCTGCATGCGCTCGACCAGGTCGGCCCGCAGGGCGGCGGCCTCATCGTCCGCGCCGAACTCGACGTCCAGGCTGCCGCCGGGCACGGGCTGCTCGTCGACCAGCGTGACCTTCGCGCCGGCATCCGCCGCCGCCAGCGCCGCCGCCAGACCGCTCGGCCCGGCGCCCACGACCAGCACGTCGCAAAAGGCGTGGTATTTGGGCTGGCGTTCGAGTGTGCTCGTCACGTCCAGCCGGCCCAGTCCCGCCATGTTGCGGATCAGGCGCTCCCAGAACGGAAACAGGCTGGGCGGGTTGTGAAAGGTCTTGTAGTAGAAGCCGACCGGCAGCATGGGCGCCAACCATTCGACGATGCGCCCGCGGTCGCGCCGCAGGCCGCCCAGGGTGTTCACGGCGGTAAGATCCAGCCCCGGCCGCAGCTCGGTGACGTCCGCGCGCAGGTTGAGCTCGCCGGCGCCCTGCATCAACGTATTGGTGTCGTGGTTGGCGGCGGAGAACACGCCGCGCGGCCGGTGGTACTTGAAGCTGCGCCCCAGCACCTCGACGCCGTTGGCGAGCAGGGCGGAGCTGACCGTGTCGCCCGCGAAGCCGGTGTATTCGCGGCCTTCGAAACGGAAGGTCACGCTGCGGCTGCGGTCGATGCGCTCGTGCGGCTGGACCGGAAGGCGGCTAGGCATGGGAAGCCTCCTCCGCCATGGCCTGGCCCAGCGTCATGGTGCGCAGGAAGCGGTCGGTCAGCGTGTCGCGCTCCGCCACCAGCCAGGTGCCCGAAGGGCCGTGATACCAGAGTTCGCGCTTGGTCCCCGGCACGCTGTCGCGATGGAATACGTAGCATCCCCACTCGGCGTCGCTGCACTGTTCGGCATCCGGCATGGGACGCCAGGCCCCGCCGTAGACGAACTCGGCGGCGGGGCGGGGACCGATGAAGGGGCAGTCGATCAGCTTCATGGTCAATGCCCCACGGACGCCGCGCCGCGCTCGCCCACCAGGGCGAAGCGCTCGAAGCGTGACAGGTTGAAGGGTTCGATGAGGTCGTGGTTGCGACCATTCGCCACGGTCGATGCCATGGTCATGCCGGAGACCGGCGTGGCCTTGAAGCCCCAGGTCCCCCAGCCGGCATCCAGGTAGAAACCCTCGATGGGCGTGGTGCCCATGATGGGCGCGAAGTCCGGGGTCATGTCCGCCATGCCGGCCCACTGGCGCATGACCCGCGCCTGACCCAGGAAGGGGAACAGGTCCAGCAGGTAATCCATCAGGCCTTCGGTGAAATCCAGGGTCGAGCGGGTGGAATGCAGCTCGGCCGGGTCCAGCGAGGCGCCCATGACCAGTTCGCCGCGCGAGGACTGCGACACGTACACGTGCAGGCTGGCGGAGACGATGATGGTGTCCAGCCAGGGCTTCATAGGCTCGGTGACGCAGGCCTGCAGCGGGTGGATCACGATGGGCGTGGTCAGCCCCACCATGTTGGTGACGCGCGGCGTGGAGCCGGCCACCATGGAGATCACGGTGCCGGTCTTGATGCTGCCGCGGTCTGTCTCCACGCCTGTGACGCGGCCGCCGCTGACGTTGATGCCCGTGACCCGCGTCTTTTGATGAATCTCCACCCCGCGCTGGTCGGCCCCGCGCCCGTATCCCCAGGCCACCGCGTCGTGGCGCACCACGGCGCCGGGCGCGTGGTACAGCGCGCCCAGTACGGGCAGGTGCCCGCCGCAGTCGAGGTCGAGCTCCGGGCAGGCGCCCGCGATGTCCTCGCGGTCCACCACCTCGGACTCGATGCCGTAGTGCTTGTTGACCTCGGCGCGCCAGCGCATGGTGCGCAGCGCCGAGTCGGTGTGCGCCAGGGTGAAGTGCCCGCGCTGGGAATAGAAAATGTTCAGGTCGAAATCGTTGGCCAGGTCCTGGAACAGCTGCACGCTCTTGTCGTAGAACTTCACGCCCTCGGGCGTGAGGTAGTTGGAGCGCACAATGGTGGTGTTGCGGCCGGTGTTGCCGCCGCCGATGTAGCCCTGCTCCAGCACGGCGACATTGGTGATGCCGTGTTCCTTCGCCAGGTAGTAGGCGCAGGCCAGGCCGTGCCCGCCGCCGCCGATGATGACGACGTCGTAGCTGTCCTTGAGCCGCTCGGGCTGCGTGAAAAAGCGCGGCCCCGGACGCGAATCGAAGGCGTTCTTGACCAGGCGCAGCGGCATCAGTTGAACACCACCGTCTTGTTGCCGCGCACCAGCACCCGGTCCTCCAGGTGGTAACGCAGGCCGCGGGCCAGCACGGATTTCTCCACGTCGCGCCCGAGCCGGATCAGGTCCTCGGCTGTGTCGTCGTGGCTGACGCGCACGACGTCCTGCTCGATGATCGGGCCGGCGTCCAGCTCTTCGGTGACGTAATGGCAGGTCGCGCCCACCAGCTTCACGCCGCGCTCGAAGGCCTTGTGGTACGGCTTGGCGCCGACGAACGAGGGCAGGAAGCTGTGATGAATGTTGATCACCTGACCCGCGTACTTGACGCACAGGTCGGGCGGCAGGATCTGCATATAGCGGGCGAGCACCACGGCGTCGGCCTGGTACTCGTCCACCAGGCGGCTCACCTCGTTGAAGGCGGGCTGCTTGTCGTCCTTGGGCACGGGGACGTGGTGATAGGGAATGCCGTGCCATTCCACGAAGTCGCGCAGGTCTTCGTGGTTGGAAATCACGCAGGGAATATCGAACTCCATTTCCCGGCTGCGCCAGCGGTGCAGCAGGTCCGACAGGCAGTGGTCCAGCCGGCTCGCCATCAGCACCACCCGTTTGGGCACGCCGGTATCGGTGATCTGCCACTCCATGTCGAAACGCTCGGCGATGGCCGCGAAGGCCTGGCGGAACGTCGCGATATCGAAGGGCAGCGAGTCCGCCCGAATCTCGTAGCGCATGAAAAACCAGTCGTTCACCGCGTCCGCATGCTGGCTGGCCTCGACGATCCAGCCGCCGTGTTCCGCCAGGAAACCCGAGACGGCGGCCACGATACCGACGCGGTCGGGGCAGGAGACGATGAGGCGATACGTACGTGACATGGTGTTTCCTTTAAATCAACAATGTTTCCTATTAAGAATCATTGTTTACTGTCTGTCAAGCGGTTTTCAGGCAGCCAGCGAAATTTTTTCGGTACCCGTTTCGGCACGGGTCCTCCCCAGAAAACAACGGCGGCCAGAGGCCGCCGTTGATGTCGGACTGATACGCTCAGACCGGGAGGCAATGCCTTTGGACTACCCTCCCTGGAAACCGGGCGACGGCAACCGCCGCCCGGTATCTTGCGAACGCGACACTCCTTAGCCGCCGTTCTTGATCCGATGGAAGCTGTGCTTCTCATGGACCAGCATCGAAGCCACCACACCGAAGGTGACGATCACCGACAGCGTGAGGATCAGGCCGATGACCCAGGGGTTGTGGGCGAAGGTGTAGTACACCGTTGCGCCCGCCCAGCTCGTGATAGGACTTGAATCCATGATCTTTCTCCTATGTTTCGGTTACGTGGATGTGTCGTCCGTCAGGCCTGGATAGGCGGCACAGCGGCACCGTTGGGCATCACCGGGGCGGAGGGATGACCCTCGGATTCCGGATAGGCCTTGGAGGGGATCTCGGTCAGATCCAGACCGGCTTCTTCGGCCTCCGGCGGCACGCGCAGCAGACCCATCACCTTGAGGAGATAGGACACGCCGTAGCCGGGGAGGAAACCGAGCAGGGCCAGGATGCCGGCACCCACGAGCTGACCGCCGAAGCTGATGGCGGGACCGTGGATGTTCGGGTAGCCGGAGGCGAACAGGCCGCAACCGAGCACGCCGATCACACCGCCGACACCGTGCACACCGAAGGCGCCGACCGCATCGTCGATACCGAACTTCTGCAGCAGACGATCCGCGTAGGCGATGGTGCAGCCACCGACGAAGCCCAGCAGGAAGGCCAGCGGCGGATAGTACAGCTCCAGGCCGGAAGCGGCGGAGATGATGCCCACCAGGGCGCCCGACATCATCCAGAACGGATCACGGGTGATGAAGTAGGCGCCGATGATGCCGCCCGCCATGCCCATCAGAGTGTTGAAGGCGAAGGAGGACAGGGTCGCCGGGGTGTTGTAGATCGTCACCCACTGGTCGCCGGTCTGGTAGATGATGCAGCCGCCGAGGAAACCGAAGAATCCGACGATGATCATCATCAGGCCGATCAACGACATCGGCACGCTGTGGCCGGCGATGGCCAGGGTCTTGCCGTCAGGCGAGAAACGACCGATGCGCGGACCCAGGTTGAGCAGCACGCCCAGGGTGAAGAAGCCGGCGATCAGATGCACCACACCGGCCGCGGCCGTGTCGTGGAAGCCCAGCTTGGTGACCATCCAGCCGTCCGGATGCCAACCCCAGGCCGCACCCAGAATCCAGACCACCGCACCCAGCAGGATGGCGAGGATCAGGAAGGCCGACATGCGGATGCGCTCGATCACGGCACCCGACATGATGGAGGCCGTGGTCGCGGAGAACAGCGTGAACGCCGCCCAGAAAACACCCGAGGCGTTGTCGCTCAGGTTCGGCCCCATTGCCGCATCCCAGGGCAGTCCGGCCGCACCGGCGCTCATGTCGGGAATCAAGCCACCCGGGAACGCCAGGTAAATGAACCAACCGAAGAAAAAGAAGGTTGGCACCAGAAACGCGAAAGCCAGGATGTTCTTCACACCCGAGGCCAGCGTGTTCTTAAGACGTGAAGCCCCCATCTCGTAGGCCAGGAAGCCTGCGTGGATAAGGACCATGATTGCCGTACACCACCAATAAAAGATTTCGGCATTGACGGTGCCAGCCATCTCTACCACTTTTTGAAGTTCGTCTGTGCTCATAATGAGCCCCCTACTCAGTGCGTTATTGAACCTGGGCTGATTGGTTTTTCGCCCGCAGCGTGTGGCGTCCCTCGCCGCAATCCTCGACCGCTTCCCCTTGGCCGTGCCCCCAGTTAGGGCCATCTGTACAAGTTGCCTACAATGCAACAATGTTTCCTGCAATAACTGCACCAACTTTTTAAGCCGCTGTTTTTCCTAAACAAACTCGACCTGACGGAATTTGAGACGCACCGGCGCAATGCAAAATCGCCGCGATGACACCAAATGGTGCGCGGGAAGGGGACGAAACGAGGGCATGCGGCCGGGGAGCCGCCACCGGCGAACGGAGCACCGCACCGGCGGGAATGCACGGCGCGACAGAAGGGGGGAATCAGGCCGGTTGAATCATGCCGCGCCCGGGCGGGCGCGGCGGGATGCCGGGGTTATTTTCCGGCGGTGGCGTGAGCAGCGGTGGATTCTTTCTTGATCAGGTAATCGACGATCTTGAGCATGTTCTCGTTGCCGCCGGCGAGCTCGCCGTTCAACAGGAACTTGCCGTCCACCATCACGCTCGGCACGCCGCGCACGTTGGCCTCTTTGCCCAGCGTACGGGCCTGGCGGATGCGGGTGTCGACCCACATGGAGGTGTAGGCCTCGCGGAATTTTTTCTCGCTCACGCCGAACTGGGTAAAGAAGCGCGCCAGTGCGGGCTCGCTGTTGAGGTTGCGCCCCTGCACGTGAATGGCGTTGAACAGCGCCTCGTGGCTCTGCTTTTCCACGCCCAGCAGCTTGGAGGCGTAATAGGCGCGCCCGAGGATCTCCCAGTTGGGGTTGAGCACCGCCGGCACGCGCACGAACTCGACGTTCTTGGGTTTGCTCTTGAGCCAGTTTTCAAGATACGGCTCGAAATGAAAGCAGTGCGGGCAGCCGTACCAGAAGAACTCCACCACCTGGACCTTGCCTTTGGACTGGAAGGTGGGAATGGGCGGCTCAATGCGCAGATAGTCGATGCCTTCGTCGTAACTGGGCGACGCGGCGGCGACGCCGGACAGGAGCATCAGGCCGATCAGGCACAGGCGGAGGAGTTGCTTGGTCATCTGATTATCGTCCTTTGACAAAATCCCCAACAAAAATCGCCGGGCGCTTTTACGCCCGGCGACGGTGGTTGCAGCTTGCCTGGCTTACAGGCCCCCGTAGGAGTGCAGACCGGACAGGAACATGTTCACGCCCAGGAAGGCGAAGGTGGTGACACCCAGGCCCACGATGGCCCACCAGGCCATCGGGCTGCCGTGCCAGCCCTTGCTGAAGCGCATGTGCAGCCAGGCCGCGTAGTTCAGCCACACGATCAGGGCCCAGGTCTCTTTCGGATCCCAGGACCAGTAGCCGCCCCAGGCCTCAGCCGCCCACATGGCGCCCAGGATGGTGGCGATGGTGAAGAAGGCGAAGCCCAGCGCGATGGACTTGTACATGACGTCGTCCAGGATCTCGAGCGTGGGCAGGCGCGTGGCCAGGATGCCGTTCGGCTTCACGCGTTCGGCGCGGGTGCGCAGCAGGTAGGCGATACCGACCATGGCGGACAGCGCGAAGGAACCGTAGCCGATGAAGTTGGCGGGCACGTGGATCTTCATCCAGTAGCTCTTCAGCGCAGGCACCAGCGGCTGGATCTGGTTGGCGCCGCGGTCGAAGCTGTACCAGAGCAGGAAGCCCACCGCCGCACTGATGATCAGCAGCACGAAACCGCCCAGCGAGCGGTTCTTGTAGCGACCCTCGTAGAACATGTACAGCAGGCCGGTGACGATGCAGAACAGGATGAACACCTCATAGAGGTTGCTCACCGGGATGTGCCCGAAGTCGGGCGAGATCAGGTAGGACTCGCGCCAGCGCACCATCATGCCGGTCATGCCCATGACCAGGGCGGACCAGGTCAGCGCACTGCCGGTCTTGGCGGCGAAGGACGAGTTGGCGAACAGGCCGATGAAGTAGCTGACCATGGCCATCACGAACAGCGCGCTCATCCAGGAGATGGCGGACTGGCTGGCCAGCATATACTTGAGGAAGAAGTTGTGCTCGGCGGCCTGCAGGCTGTCGCCGTACAACCACACGGCGAACACGCTGAGCGCGGCCACCACCAGGGTGTAGGGCTGCACCGCCTTCCAGTTCAGGCCGAGGCCAATCACGCCGACGGTGACGCCGATCAGGATGCCGGTCTGGATCTGGTTGAGGTCTTCCTGGTAATGGAAATAACCGAATACGGCGCCGGCCACGACGATGGCGGCCCAGATCCAGTCGAAAGGCTTCAGGGACTTGACCCAACTGGGCCGTTCCAGCCCCTCATGGAGCAGATCGTGAGGTACGGACATGAATCAAATCCTCCTGTGCGGCGTCTTTGCGCCTGCTATTACCGCCTGCGCAGCCCGGAAAACAGCTTCTCGGCCAGGGCGGCAAACTGGTTTTTGAATTCCAGCACATTCTTGTTGGATGTGCCAGCCAGAGTGGCCTCGCTGCCACCATCCTCCTCGGGACGCAGCCAGAGCCAGATACGACGGTGCGGCATGAAGAACAACAGGAACACGCCCATCACCAGCAGGACACTGCCGAAATAAACCACGTCCTTGCCCGGTGCCTTGGTGACCTGAAGCCCGGAGGCCTGCACTTGCTTGAAGTTAGTCAACTGAATGTAGACCGGGGTTCCATAGTACGGCAGTAGGTTTATCGCGGTGACGGCGTCGTTATAGAAGCGCCAGTCGTCCTGGGTGAGTTGCTTCACACCCTGGTCGTGCATCATCTGGGTGTACACCGCCTCCAGCGCCGCGCTCAGCACCTTGAGGAAGGCGTCCAGCGCCTCCTGCTTGCGCGCCTCGGGCACCTTGGCGTCCACCTCGTTGGCGACGGCCTCGTAGCCGCCGCTGGTGAACAGGGCGACCAGGTGCTCCATGGACTTGGCCACCTGTCCGGAAAGCTGCCGGTTGTTGATCTTGGCCCCCGTCATGGCCTCGGCGGTGGTCTTCTCGACGACCTTCTTCACCTCGGCGGGATTCTGCAAATAGGAGAGGAAGGTCATGAAGCGCTTGGGCGTGCCGTTCGGGTCGGCGGGGATGTGCAGGTAGCGGAACGGTTCGGCCGGCGTGGCGCGCATGCCGCTCAGGAAGTACGGATGACCGTTCTCGGTCACCGGCACCATGTAGTTCTTGTATTCACGGGCCTGACCGTCGGGACGGCGTAGCTTGAAGGTGAAGCTCGGCCCCAGATTGTGGAACTTGTGATGCTTGGGCGTACTGTCCGGGGCGGGCTCGATGTTGTAGAGCCGGAAGTTGGTCAGCTCCAGGTTCAGCGGGCCGGCGCTGGTCTTGAGCGGATACTTGCCGAACACGTTGCCTTTCAGGATTTCCGGCTTGGCGTCATGGGTATCCAGCGGCCACAGCTTCATGTCCAGGAAGGAACCGCCGTCGCCGAAGCTGGACTGGTAGATGGCGTAGCCGCGGTAGATCAGGGGGTGGTTGACCTTGATGGTGGTGGCCAGCGGCTCCTTCAGGTGCTTCGGATCGCGAATGATGATGTCGCTCTCGAAGGACTTGGGCTGACCGGTCATGTAATGCTCGATGCGGAACTTCTTCAGGTAGATGTCGAACGGCAGACGCTGCACCACGTAGCCGTCTTTGACGTTGAGGAAGATCACATTGGCATCCGAACCCTCCGGGACGTTCACCTCGCCGCGGAAGGAGAAGTTGCCGGTGCCGATGATGCTGCTCTTGGGAACCTTGGACACGGGCAGGTCCTGGGTCTCCACCTTGAGGCTGCCGTCCATGATGGCCATCTTGAGGAACATCTTGCTGTCCATCAGGCCGCCGATGCAGATCACCACGATGGCGAGATGCGCGAAGATGTAACCGAGGCGGTTGAAGCGCCCCTTCATGGCGGCCAGCACACGGTGGTCGCCGTGGTCCTTGGTGCGCACCGAGTAGCCGTAGTTCTGCAGCAGCTTGGCGGTGCGCTGCGCCACGTCGTCGGCGCTGTCCTGCAGTCGCTCCGTGCGCGTGTTGCCCATCGCACGCAGGGATTTCTCCTGTACGTTGAGCCGGTACTGGCGCATCTCGCGCAGCATGGTGGGGCCGTTGCGCAGTATGCAGACGCTGGTGGAGACCAGCAGGAAACCGAGAATGAACAGGAACCAGCCGGAGGAGTAGACGTCGTACAGGCCGAGGTTCTTGAACACCTCGTGCCAGAAGGGACCGAATTTCAGCAGGTAGTCGCTGTAGGGCTGGTCCTGCTTGAGCACGGTGCCGACGACCGATGCGATGCCCACCGCCCCCAGCAGGGTGATCGCCAGGTTCATGGAACCCAGGAATTCCAGCAGGATGGACAGCGTGGTGCGGGGTTTGCCGACTCGGCCTAAGGTTTCGCTACTCATCAGGATTTGGTCTGCTGACTCGATTCAACGACTTGCAATAAGAGCGGCTAATCATACTTGAGTTCCGTACTCGGATGACCCGTCCCGGAACGCGGAAATAAAAAAGGGTGGCCGAAGCCACCCTTTTTATGAGTCGCCGCGACTCGATCAGGGACGCAGACCCTGGATGTACTGGGCGACATCGTCCATCTGCTTGTCGGTCATCTTGACGGCAATATTGCGCATCATCTGACCGGCATCGTTGGCGCGGCTGCCGTCGTGGAAGGCCTTCAGCTGAGTCACGATGTACTCGGCATGCTGACCGGCCAGACGCGGGAAGTGCGCAGCCGGGTTGCCCATGCCGTCGGGACCGTGGCAGGCCATGCAGGCGGGCACGCCGCTGGCGGCATCGCCACCGCGGTAAATGGCTTCGCCGGCGGCGACCTTGGTCTTGTCGCCGGGCTTCAGGCCGTTGACCTTCTGGCTGGAGAAGTAGGCGGCGAGATCGTCGATGTCGGTGTTGGACAGCGGAGCGGCCATGGCGGACATGGTGGCGTTCTTGCGTTTGCCGGACTTGAAGTCATGCAGCTGCTTGACCAGGTAGTCGTAGTTCTGGCCGGCCAGACGCGGGAACTGGGCGCTCACGCTGTTTCCATCGGCGCCGTGACAGGCAGCACAGGTGGTGGACTTGGCCTTACCGGCCGCAGCGTCGCCCTTGATCACGGTACCCTGCGATGCGCTTTGCGCGAAGACCGGGGCCGCGAGACCGAGACTCAGGCTGGTCAAAGAAATCAGCAACAGCTTTTTCATTGTGTAGGTCGCTCCTCAGATATGTAAATCATGCGGCCAGGCGGCCTTTTTATACGTGCCCAGTAATGCGCGGGGCGGCAAAAAATGGCGGCATTGTATATCATATTTGGTTTAGGGCCGCAAAAATTAGGCTTTTTCCTTTAGCCCGCTCAGACCCCCGACCAGCCATGAATCCCGTCTACGCCAAGGCGCGCTTTATCACCAGCGTGCCCGATCCCGCTCTGCTGCCTACGGACACCGGCCGTGAGGTGGCCTTTGTCGGACGCTCCAACGCCGGCAAATCGAGCACCATCAACGCCTTGTGCAGCCAGAAGAACCTGGCGCGTACCAGCAAGACGCCGGGGCGCACCCAGCAGATCAACGTGTTCGAACTCGGCGAAGGGCGCCACCTGGTGGATCTGCCCGGCTACGGCTACGCCAAGGCCCCCGAAGCCGAACGCCGGCGCTGGGGACGCTTCATCGAGGCCTACCTCACCACCCGGCGGTCCCTGCAGGGCCTGGTGATCGTGATGGATATCCGCCATCCCCTGAGGGACCACGACTGCCAGATGCTCGACTGGTGCCAGGCGCGCGGCCTGGACGCGCACATCCTGCTCAACAAGGCGGACAAGCTCAAGCGCGGCGCGCAGAGCAATACCCTGCTCGCCGTGCGCAGGGCCATCAAGGAGGCCGGCTGGCCGGCCACCGCACAGACCTTTTCCGCTCACAAGCGCGAGGGCATCGATCAGGCGCATGCGCGCCTGGACGGCTGGCTGGGCTACGACGTGGAAGAGGCGGCCGCCTCGAACTGACACCCCGCTGGCGGGGCCACCGGCAGTCGCTGAAAATCATCTTCGTCCTCCCGGAACTTTCCCCAGGGGGGTCGGTCACACCCGACAAGTGCTGTAGCCCGGCACTGTCACGTTCCCCTCCCTGAGCGTGACGGGCTCGGATCCCTCCCTCCCCCTGAACCGAGCCTAACTTGTTGGCCCCGGCCTCCCCCAAGGCTGGGGCACTTTTTTATCTAATTCCCGAAGGCCGCAGGAACTTTCGTTGCACCCCCCGGTCTGATCGTTCAAGTGCTGTAGCCCGGCACTGTCACGTTTACCTCCCTGAACGTGACGGGCTCGAATCCCCCCCTGCTCGAGCCCAAAGCCCCGCCCCGGCCACCCCCCATGGCCGGGGCAATTTTTTTGTCCCATGGGTTACCCGGGAATCCAGCGGAACTTCGGCACCCCTCCCGTACACTAATTACGTGATTGCTCCGGCCGTATTACCGGCACGAGAACGGTGTGGGTTGGTCAGAGTTATCCCTGCGTTGTTGCCGGCCCCAGCGGGCCGGCTTCTTTTTAATGGGCCTCGTCCCAGTTGTCCCCCACCCCCACGTCCACCACCAGCTGAACGTCCAGATCGGCGGCGCCCGACATGAGGTCGCTGATGCGCCCGCGCGCCATGTCGATCGCGTCCTCGCGCACCTCGAACACCAGTTCGTCGTGTACCTGCATGGTCATCGCTACCGGAGGCTGCTCGCCCTGAATCCAACCGTCCACGCGCAGCATGGCCCGCTTGATGATGTCCGCCGCCGTCCCCTGCATGGGGGCATTGATGGCCACCCGCTCGGCCTGGGCCCGCACCTGCTGGTTGCGCGCGCGGATGTCGGGCAGGTAAAGGCGGCGACCGAACACCGTCTCGACGTAACCCTGCTCGCGCGCCCGTTCGCGGGTCTGGTCCATGTAGGCCTTCACCCCGGGATAGCGCGCGAAGTAGCGGTCCACGTATTCCTGCGCCTCGTTGCGCCCGATGCCGAGCTGGCGCGCCAGGCCGAAGGCGGACATGCCGTAGATCAGGCCGAAGTTGATGGCCTTGGCCGCCCGGCGCTGTTCGCCGCTGACCTCGTCCGGCGCCGCGCCGAACACCTCGGCCGCGGTGGCCCGGTGGATGTCCTGCCCTTCGGCGAAGGCGCGCAGCAGTCCCGGGTCGGCCGACAGGTGGGCCATGATGCGCAGCTCGATCTGGGAATAGTCCGCCGCCAGCACCTTGTGCCCCTTCGGCGCGACGAAGGCCTGGCGGATGCGCCGGCCCTCCTCGGTGCGCACGGGGATGTTCTGCAGGTTCGGGTCGGACGAGGACAGCCGGCCGGTGGAGGCTACCGCCTGATGATAGGAGGTGTGCACCCGCCCAGTACGCGGATTGACCTGTTCGGGCAGGCGGTCCGTGTAGGTGGACTTGAGCTTGGTCATGGCCCGGTAGTCCAGGATCAGGCGCGGCAGGTCGTGGGTGAGGGCGAGTTCCTGAAGTACGTCCTCGGCAGTGGAGGGCTGCCCCTTGGGGGTCTTGCGCAGCGGCGTGATGCCGAGCTTGTCGAACAGGATGGCCTGCAGCTGCTTGGGCGAACCCAGATTGAAGGCCTCGCCGGCGGCCTCGTGCGCCTGCTGTTCCAGCTCGGCCATACGCTCGGCGAGCTCGTGGCTCTGGCGGAACAGGCTGTCGGTGTCGACCAGCACCCCGCGGCATTCCATGCGCGACAGCACCTCGATGAGCGGAATCTCGATTTCCTCGTACACCCGGCGCTGCCCCGGTTCGGCCTCGAGCTGCGGCCAGAACAGGCGGTGCAGCTGCAGGGTCATGTCGGCGTCTTCCGCCGCGTAGGGGGTGGCATCGTCCACCGCGACCTGATTGAAGGTAATCTGCTTGGCGCCCTTGCCCGCCACGTCCTCGTAATGGATGTTCTGGTGCTGCAGGTACTTCTCGCACAGCGTGTCGAGGTCGTGCCGGTTGGCCGAGGCATTGAGCACGTAGGACTCGAGCATGCTGTCGTGGCGGATGCCGCGAAGCTCGATGCCGTGGTTGTTGAGTACGTTGCGGTCGTACTTGAGGTGATGGCCGAGCTTGGCCTTGCCGGGATCTTCCAGCAGCGGCTTGAGCTGGGCCAGGGTCGCATCCCGGTCGAGCTGGGCGGGCGCACCGGGGTAATCGTGGGCCAGCGGCACGTAGACGGCCTCGCCGGGATCGACGGCGAACGAGACGCCGACCACCTCGGCCTGCGAGTAGTCCAGGCTGGTGGTCTCGGTGTCGAAGGCGAACAGCCCGGCCTTTTCCAGGCGCTTCAGCCAGGCGTCGAAATCGGCCTGGGTCAGCACGGCGCGATAGTCCGCCGCCGGTTTTTCCGCAGCGTCGGGTCCCGCTTCCGTCGCATCCCCGCCTGCCTCCAGCTCCGCCAGCCAGGACTTGAACTCCAGGCGGGTAAACAGTTCATGCAGCCAGGCGCGGTCCGGTTCGCGCAGATGCAGGTCATCGATGCCGACGTCCAGGTCCACGTTGCAGTGGATGGTGGCCAGCTTGCGCGACAGCGCCAGCTGGTCGAGCGACTCGCGCAGATACTCGCCCACCTTGCCCTTGATCTCGTCGGCGTGGGCGACCACCTCGTCCAGCGACCCGTATTCCTGCAGCCACTTGGCGGCGGTCTTGGGGCCGACCTTGGGCACGCCGGGGATGTTGTCCGAGCTGTCGCCGACCAGGGCGAGGTAATCGATGATGCGCTCGGGCGGCACCTTGAACTTGTCCAGCACCCCGTCGGCGTCCATGGTGGTGTCGTTCATGGTATTGACCAGGGTGACGTGCTCGGTGACCAGCTGGGCCAGGTCCTTGTCGCCCGAGGAGATCACCACCTCGCGCCCGGCCTGCGCCGCCGCCGTGGCCAGGGTGCCGATCACGTCGTCCGCCTCCACGCCCTCGACGATGAGCATGGGCAGGCCCAGGGCCTCGACCACCTCGTGCAGGGGCTCGATCTGCTGCTTGAGCTCGTCGGGCATGGGCGGCCGGTTGGCCTTGTACTCGCTGTAGAGCTCGTCGCGGAAGGTCTTGCCCTTGGCGTCGAACACCACCGCCATCTGCTCGGGATCGTAGTCCTTGAGCAGCCGGCGCAGCATGTTGGCCACCCCGAGCACGGCGTTGGTGGGCTGGCCTTCGCGGGTGGTCAGCGGGGGCAGGGCGTGGAAGGCGCGGTAGAGATAGGAGGAACCGTCGACCAGGACGAGCGGCTTGGCGGGTTTGTCGGGCATTGTGGCGTGGGACCTTGGATGAATGGCGGTCTGAGGGACCCGATTAAAACAGAGATTGCCCGGCACCGGAATGGAGCTGATCCCGATCAAACACTTACGCGCCCGGTTGCCGGATAATGGCCGATAAAAAGGCGCATAAGGCGGTTTTGCTTAATATTCTGACCATGGGTGTGGTAAAACACGCACCCGCCGCGATCCTGGCCCCTGTTCTATATTTTTATAAATGAACCAGAAACTCCGCAGCCACCATCCCGTGATGCTCCCCACGGACGATTCGTTGCTCACCCGGGAGAGCTGGAAGATCTTTCAGATCATGGGCGAGTTCGTGGACGGTTTCGAGCGGCTGGCGCGCATCAAGCCTTCGGTCAGCATCTTCGGTTCGGCGCGCATCGGCCCCGACCAGCCCATGTACCAGCTCGCGGAGGAGATCTCGCGCGAGTTGTCCGACTCCGGCTTCGCCGTGGTCAGCGGCGGCGGCCCGGGCATCATGGAGGCGGCCAACAAGGGGGCGTTCGCCGGCAAGTCGCCCAGCATCGGCCTGAACATCCAGCTGCCGCACGAACAGGAGGCCAACGACTTTCAGGATATGTCGCTGGGTTTCCGGCACTTCTTCTCGCGCAAGGTGATGTTCGTGAAGTACGCCTCGGCGTACGTGGTCCTGCCCGGCGGCTTCGGCACCCTGGACGAGCTGGCCGAGATCCTCACCCTGGTCCAGACCCGCAAGACCCGGCGCATTCCCATCATCCTGGTCCACAGCCCTTTCTGGCAGGGACTGCTCGAATGGTTCCGCAAGGACCTGGTGGACTGGGGTACGATCAGCGAATCCGATCTTGACCTCATCACCCTCGCCGACGACTGCCAGACCGTGGTCGACGCGATCTTCCACCATTACGAAGGCATCGGTTTCGAGCCTTCGGCGGAAGAGCAGGAAAAACTCATGGAGCTCTGACCATGCGCCGCATACTTTCCGTCCTGCTGTTGCTGCTGCCGCTTGCGGCCTTCGCCGAAACCGAGGCCCAGAAGGCCCTGCCGCCCCCGCCCACGCTGGAACCTTCCAGCCCGGAGGAGCGCGAGCTGTACGAACCCAAGGTCAAGATCATTCATGACAAGGATCAGACCATCGAGCAATACAGCCTGCACGGACAGGTCTACATGGTGCGCGTGATTCCCAAACACGGTAAGCCGTATTATCTGGTCGACAGCGACGGCAACGGCTCACTCGACCAACGCTCCACCGAGCTCAGTCCCCGCCTCATGATTCCTTCGTGGGTCCTGTTTCGCTGGTAGCCAACCTCCTTCAAGATAGCGCCACCATGTCCGTATTCACGCCCGTCAGCCAGTCCGAACTGGAAACCTTTCTCTCGGCCTACAATCTCGGCCGCCTCGTGTCCTACGAGGGCATCAGCGCCGGCATCGAGAACACGAACTTTTTCGTGACCACCGAACACGGCCGTTATGTGCTGACTCTGTTCGAAAAGCACACCGCCGACGAGATGGATTTCTTCCTCAATCTCATGGCGCATCTGGCCGAACGCGGCATTCCTTCGCCGCATCCGCTCGCGGATCTGGAGGGGCATTACCTCAAGACCCTGAACGGCAAGCCCGCGGCGCTGGTGCAGCGTCTGGAGGGCGCCAGCGAGCTGGCGCCCGCGCCGGTGCATTGCGCCGCCGTGGGCTCGGTCCTGGCGCGCATGCACCTGGCGGCAGGCGACTACCCGTATCAACGCGAAAACGATCGCGGCCCGCGCTGGTGGCGCACGGCCAGCGAGCAGGTACTGCCCCGGCTGTCGCCCGAGGATGCCCGCATCCTCGACGACGAACTGCGCTTCCAGGGCCTGTACCGCTTCACCGATCTGCCGCGCGGCGTCATCCACGCCGACCTGTTCCGCGACAACGTGATGTTCCTGGACGGGGAGCTGAGCGGGGTGATCGATTTCTATTACGCCTGCAACGACGCGCTGCTCTACGACCTGGCCGTGACCGCCAACGACTGGTGCTCCAACGCGGACGGCTCGCTCGACCCGGAGCGTCTGCAGGCCCTGATGAACGCCTATCACGCCGAACGCCGGCTGTCCCCCATCGAGCGCGGGGCGTGGCCGGTGATGCTGCGCGCCGCCGCGCTGCGCTTCTGGCTGTCGCGGCTGATGGACCTGCATTTTCCGCGCCCCGGCGAGATCACCCATACCAAGGACCCGGAGGTGTTCAAGCAGATCCTGCTTGACCGCATCCGCAATGAGGCCTGGCTGCAACGCGCCTGGGTGGCCTGACAACAGTGAGGAGTGGAGGGGTGAGGCGAGAGAGCGGCCTGCCGGGGCCCCGCGACTGAAGTACACTACCCCTGACACCTCTCGCCTCACCCCTCACCACACCATGCGCCATCAGCTCGACGCACGCCGCCTGCTCTGCCCTTTGCCCGTGATCCGCACCCAGGATGCGATCGCCGGACTGGAACCGGGCGAGGTGCTGGAGGTGGCCTGCACCGATCCCGGGGCGCTGAACGACATTCCGGCCTGGTGCCGCATCAACGGCCACCGGGTGGTCGAGACACGCGAGCAGGATGGGGATATCCTGCTGGTTATCGAAGTGGGTGGCTGAGCACGCGATCTTTTTCCCATGTCCGTCGACGTTTCACATCTGGATTTTCGCCACGCAGCGACCCGCAAGGTCACACTGGTCGGTGCGGCGACCAATTTCGGCCTGTCGCTGGCGCAGATCGCCGGCGGCCTGTTCACCCATTCCCAGGGCCTGATCGCCGACGGCCTGCACACCCTGTCGGATCTCGTTTCCGACGCCGTGGTGCTGTATGCCTCGCGCCAGGCCAGCGTCGCCGCCGACGAACAGCACCCCTACGGCCACGGACGCATCGAGACCCTGGGCACGGTGGTTCTGGGCAGCATTCTGGTGCTGGTTGCCATCGGCATCGGCTACAGTGCCGGCGAGCGCCTGCTCCAGCCCCACCGCCTGCTCAGCCCGACCCCGCTGGCCCTGTTCTTCGCCGCCCTGGCCATCGTGTCCAAGGAAGGGCTGTACCGCTACACGATTCACGTCGCCCGGCGGGTGAACTCGCGCATGCTGCGCGCCAACGCCTGGCACCACCGCTCGGACGCCATCTCGTCCCTGATCGTCATCCTCGGCATCGGCGGCACCCTGCTCGGCATTCAGTCGCTGGACGCCGTGGCCGCCCTGGTCGTGGCCCTGTTCATCGCACGCATGGGCGGGCAGCTGATCTGGCAAAGCGTGGAGGAACTGATCGACACCGCCCTGGACGACGAGATGGTGGCCTCGATCCGCGAGGAGATCATGGCCATCGAGGGTGTGGCCGGCCTGCACCTGCTGCGCACCCGCCGCAGCGGCGGGCAGGCGCTGGTGGACGTGCACGTGCTGGTCAATCCGCGCATCAGCGTGTCGGAAGGGCATCACATCGGCGAGCAGGTGGAGAAGGCGCTGGTCACCCGTTTCGACGAGGTGACCGACGTGACGGTGCACGTCGATCCGGAGGACGACGAAACCGCCAAGCCGAGCCGCGACCTGCCGACCCGCGCCGCCTTCGTGAAGCATCTGCGCGAGCAGTGGGCCTCGATCGAGGCGGCGAAATATATCGAAGACCTCACCCTGCATTACCATGACGGGCGCATCCACCTGGATATCTGCCTGCCGCTGACGAGCCAAACGGGCATCGATGAGGCCGAACAAACCGGCGAGACATTGCGGGCGGCCGCCAAACAACTGCCCGAAGTGGGCTCGGTAAAGATTCTGTATCGTTAATGCACTAGACTGGTGCGCATGATTTTCGGGCGCGCCAGATCAGGGCATGCGCTGAAACGCCCTGATTCATTACACCTTGCCGAACGGGCACTTAGCAGCTGACGGCGTGTGGCATGTTTCGTGCTTCTTTGGAGGGCACGACGTTTTACCCCGGCCCCGCGGGCCAAAACACAATTGATTCACCTGGCATAACCGGAGGAGATCTCAAATGTCAGCCAATGATGTCATGAACATGATGAAGGACAACGACGTCCAGTACGTCGACCTGCGTTTTACCGACACCAAGGGCAAAGAACAGCACGTAACGGTGCCCGCCCACACCATCGACGACGGTTTCTTCGAAGACGGCAAGATGTTCGATGGCTCCTCCATCGAAGGCTGGAAGGGCATCAACGAGTCCGACATGATCCTGATGCCCGACACCGGCACCGCGGTCATGGATCCCTTCTTCAGCGATCCGACCCTGATCGTCCGTTGCGACATCATTGAGCCGGCCACCATGCAGGGCTACGAGCGCGATCCCCGCTCCATCGCCAAGCGCGCCGAGGAATACATGAAGTCCACCGGTATCGCCGACACCGCCTTCTTCGGTCCCGAGCCCGAATTCTTCGTCTTCGACGATGTACGCTGGGCCGCCGACATGCAGGGCACCTTCTACGAAATCGATTCCGACGAGGCCGGCTGGAACTCCGAGAAGGTCTTCGAGGGCGGCAACGTCGGTCACCGTCCGGGCGTGAAGGGCGGCTACTTCCCCGTCCCGCCGGTCGACTCCCTGCAGGACCTGCGCTCGGCCATGTGCCAGGTGCTGGAGCAGATGGGCGTCGAAACCGAGGTGCACCACCACGAGGTGGCCACCGCCGGCCAGTGCGAGATCGGCACCATGTTCTCCACCCTGGTGGAGCGCGCCGACTGGAACCAGATCCTGAAGTACGTGGTGCAGAACGTGGCCCACAACTACGGCAAGACCGCGACCTTCATGCCCAAGCCTCTGGTCGGTGACAACGGCAACGGCATGCACGTCCACCAGTCGCTGGCCAAGGGCGGCGAAAACCTGTTCGCCGGCGACCTGTATGGCGGCCTGTCCGAGACCGCGCTGTTCTACATCGGCGGCATCATCAAGCACGCCCGTGCCCTGAACGCCTTCACGAACGCGTCCACCAACAGCTACAAGCGTCTGGTGCCCGGCTTCGAAGCCCCGGTCATGCTGGCCTACTCGGCCCGCAACCGCTCCGCCTCGATCCGTATCCCGTACGTTTCCAGCCCCAAGGCCCGTCGTATCGAGGTCCGCTTCCCGGATTCCTCCGGCAACCCGTACTTCGCCTTCACGGCCATGCTGATGGCCGGCCTGGACGGTATCCAGAACAAGATCCACCCCGGCGACGCCATGGACAAGAACCTGTACGACCTGCCGCCCGAAGAGGAAAAGCAGATCCCGCAGGTCTGCCACGCGCTGGATCAGGCCCTGGCCGCGCTGGACGCCGACCGCGGCTTCCTGACGGCCGGCGGGGTGTTCACGGACGATGCCATCGATGGCTACATCGACCTCAAGATGGAAGAAGTCACGCGCCTGCGCATGACCACGCATCCCATCGAGTTCGACATGTACTACAGCCTCTGATCGCAATCAGGCACAGTAGTCCATATAACGCCCCCGCTTGCCGGGGGCGTTTTTTTGCCCGGCATTCTTGTCTGGATTTCGGGGCAAGAGTATCTTGCATCCCATGCGTTACCTGCTGATCGCCCTGCTGCTCGTCGCCCAGCCCGCACTGGCCACCATCTACAAGTGGACCGACCAGTACGGCAATACCGTGTTCGGCGACAATCCGCCCGACAAATCCAAGGCCACACCGGTGGACCTGCCGCCCATCACCACGGTGCCGGCACTCCCCGCCTCGGAGCAGGGATCGCAGGGTTCGGCGCCGCCGGCCTCGCCCACCTCCAAGACGGAGGCGACCACCTACAAGTCTCTCGAGGTGACCCACCCCAAGAACGACTCCGCCTTCTGGGACGGCGCCGGCAACGTCGAGATCAACGTGACGCTCGAACCCGCCCTGAACATTCGCGTTGGCGACCAGATCGAGCTTTATCTGGACGGCAAACTGGTTAACAAGGGCTCCAATACCACCTACACCGTCACCAACGTCGACCGCGGCACCCATACGGTGCACGCCGAGGTGGTCGACGCCAAGGGCGATTCGCTACTCAAATCCTCTACCGTCACCTTCACCCTGCACCGCCACTCCATCCTGCATCCCAAGCCCAAAACCGGACCGATGTAATTTTTGCACTATAATGGTGCGCCGACAGGGGCCGCTTGCCCCAGATTAATCTTCGCAGCTTAATCCGTCATCGATAGAGATGTCCTCTATCGGTGCAATCTGCACGGATATCCGCCCCACCGTTCTTCCGCTTGCGAACCTCGCACCAGGTTGGACCACATCTTGCATAAAAGTTTGCCATGACGCCCCAGACCGCGATGACGCTACTCGAAAATCTGTCTACGGCCGTCGTTGTTCTGGATACCGAAATCAACGTGCGCTACCTCAATCCTGCCGCGGAGATGCTGCTGCAGTGCAGCAATCAGCGTATGCAGGGCATGCCCTTCGACGCGGTGTTCAGCACCCGTCCGGAGTGGTTTGACGAGCTGGAAGCCGCGCGGCAGGAGCTGAATCCGCGCACGGTGAAGGAAAAACTGATGGTGTTGGCCAACCTGCAGGAACATATCGTGGATTTTTCAGTGGCGCCGGTGACCCCGCCCGAAGGCGAGGCCTGCCTGTTGCTGGAATTCATTCAGCAGGACCGGCATCTGCGCATTTCCCGCGAGGAGCAGATCATCGCCCAGCAGGCGGCGACCCGTGCCCTGGTGCGCGGCATGGCGCATGAAATCAAGAACCCGCTCGGCGGTCTGCGCGGCGCCGCGCAGCTGCTGGATGCGGAACTCGACAATCCTTATCTCAAGGAATACACCCACATCATCATCGGCGAGGCCGACCGGCTTCAGAAGCTGGTGGACCGCCTGCTCGGGCCCAATACCCTGCCCCAGAAGCGGCACCTCAACATCCACGAGGTCCTCGAGCATGTCCGCGCCCTGGTAAGCACGGACCTGCCGCCGGCGATCGACCTGCGCGACGACTACGACCCCAGCATCCCGGACCTGTTTGCCGACCGCGACCAGCTGGTGCAGGTGATCCTCAACATCGTACGCAACGCCCAGCACGCGCTGGTCGACCACGGCGAGATCATCCTGCGCACCCGCGTGCTGCGCCAGTACACCATCGGCACCACCCGGCACCGGCTGGTGGCGAGCATCGAAATCATCGACAACGGCCCGGGTATTCCCGAAGAAATCCAGGACCGCCTGTTCGTGCCCATGGTCTTCGGGCGCCACGGCGGCACCGGCCTCGGCCTGTCGATCGCCCAATCCCTCGTCAACCAGCACAGCGGCCTGATCGAATGCCGCTCGCGCCCCGGCGAGACCGTTTTCACGATATTGCTTCCCCTGGAGGACCACTCGGATGGCTAATCCGTACCGCGTCTGGATCATCGACGACGACCGCTCCATCCGCTGGGTGCTGGAACGCGCCTTACAGAAAGCCGACCTCGATGTCACCGCCTTCCCCGATGGCCAGGGGGCGTTGCGCGCGCTCGAGCGTGGTGAACCCGACGTCATCATGACCGACATCCGCATGCCGGGGATCGACGGTCTGGAACTGCTGGACCGTATCCACAGCAACCATCCGGAATTGCCTGTCATCATCATGACCGCCCACTCCGACCTGGACAGCGCGGTTTCCGCCTACCAGGGCGGCGCCTTCGAATACCTGCCCAAGCCCTTCGACGTGGACGAGGCGGTGGAGCTCGCGCGGCGCGCCTGCGCCCTGCGCGAAGAAGGCAAGCCGGGCGCAGCAGCACCCGCCATCGAAGAAGAGGAAGATACCGAAATCATCGGCGAGGCACCTGCCATGCAGGAGGTGTTTCGCGCCATTGGCCGCCTCACGCGGTCGAGCATCACCGTGCTGATCAACGGCGAGTCGGGAACCGGCAAGGAACTGGTGGCCCGCGCCCTGCATCGGCACAGCCCGCGCGCCGAACAACCCTTCATCGCCCTGAACACGGCCGCCATCCCCAAGGATCTGCTGGAAAGCGAGCTGTTCGGCCATGAAAAAGGCGCCTTTACCGGCGCCCAATCCCAGCGCCGGGGCCGCTTCGAGCAGGCCGACAGCGGGACGCTGTTCCTGGACGAAATCGGCGACATGCCGGCCGAGCTGCAGACCCGCCTGCTGCGCGTGCTGGCGGACGGAGAGTTTTATCGCGTGGGCGGACATACCCCGATCAAGGTCGACGTACGCATTATCGCCGCGACCCATCAGGACCTGGAGACGCGGGTACGCGAAGGGCAGTTTCGCGAGGATTTGTTCCATCGCCTGAACGTCATCCGCATTCACCTGCCCTCGCTGCGCGACCGCCGCGAGGACATCCCGCTGCTGCTGCGCCACTTCATGACCCACGCCGCGCAGGAGCTGAACATGGAGGTCAAGCAGCTGCGTCCCGACGTGCTCAAATACCTGACCTCCCTGGACTGGCCCGGCAACGTGCGCCAGCTGGAAAATACCTGCCGCTGGCTGACGGTGATGGGCTCGGGCCGGGAGATCCACATGGAGGACCTGCCGCCCGAGCTGCGCGAGTCGCGGCCGGTCGACACCCCGCAGACCGACTGGCAATCCACCCTGGCGGTCTGGGCCGACCAGCAGTTCGCGGCCGGGGCGAGCCAGCTGCTGGACACGGCCCAGCCGGCGTTCGAGACGATCCTGATTCAGGCCGCGCTGCGCAAAACGGGGGGACGCCGCCAGGAGGCGGCACGCCTGCTCGGATGGGGGCGCAACACGCTGACCCGGCGCATCAAGGAGCTGGATCTGAAACTCGAGGGTGGAGAGGACGAGGACTAGTAGGACGGAGACGGACCGATCAGGCCGCCTGGCCGTCAGGTTCTATGGCCCGCAGGTAGGCCGTCTCCAACGTCTCGGCCTCGAATCGTTCCCGGCATCCCTGCGGCGTGCCGTCGAAAACCAGCCGGCCCTCGTGAAGAATCGCCAGCTGCTCGCAAAGCTGCTCCACGTCCTCGAGCTGATGGGTGCTCATCAGCAGCATCCCGCCCTGTGCCCGGTGGGCCTGCAGTAATTCCAGCACCCGGACGCGCGCATGGGGGTCGAGGCCGCTCATGGGTTCGTCCAGGACCAGCAGCTGCTTGCCGCTCAGAAAGCACCCCAATAACCCGAGCTTCTGGGCCATACCCTTGGAATATTTCCTCACCGGCCGCCCCAGCACCTCGGGGTCCAGGTCCAGCCGCCCGCACAGATCGAGCACCTCCTGCTCGGACGCGGGGCGGGTATACATCGCCGCCAGCGTATTCAGGTATTCCCAGCCCAGCAGATAGCTCGGCGGCAGGAAGCGTTCGGGCAGGTAGGCGATTTGCTGACGGGCCGAAGGCCGTTCGGAGGACTGCCCGAACAGGGTGATGCTGCCCGCATCCAGGCGGGTCAGATCGAGGAGACTGCGGATCAGGGTACTCTTGCCGGCCCCGTTGGCGCCCACCAGCGCCAGACTCTGGCCCATGGGCAGTTCGAGATCGACGCCGCGCAATGCGGTTTGTTCGCC
>JARRKE010000014.1:17750-87087 GCA_037388465.1 Gammaproteobacteria bacterium | reverse complement strand
GCGAGCTGGACGCTGGTCTTGTCGGCGACGGAGGTGATGAGGTCGAGGAGGCGGGCCTCGATCAGTTTGGTGTCGATGTAGAACCAGCTGCTGTATTCCCTGCCGGTCCGTTCCACGTATTCCCCGAGGTCGTGCAGGTCGCGCCGCACGTAGGCCTGTACCAGTTCGGCCTCGTCCTTGGCCAGGTCGTCGAGGTCCTCGGCCATGTGGCCGGCCTCGTCCAGGGCGCTGTCCAGGGCCTCTTCGGTAATCTCTTCGGTGGCCTCCAGGGCGGCCTTGACCCGCTCCAGCATGCGGTCGTAGGCATGGGTGAGGCGTTCGGGGTTGTTTTTGTCGGCCATTAATCACTCCTCTACGGTCGTTGGGGCCATTATAAAGCACCGCAGGCGGTTTCCGGTGATGTTCCCGCGCCTGCGATCTTTTGCGCTATCGTGCCGCACTGGTAAGCTATCCGGCTTCGCCCGCAGCTTATGAATCGATCCATGCAAGACCAATACGATCCCCGACAGGTGGAATCCGGCGCCCAGGCGTACTGGGAGAATCAGAAGTCCTTCGAGGCCACGGAGGACGACGGCCGGGAGAAGTTCTACTGCCTGTCCATGTTCCCGTATCCCAGCGGGCGGCTTCATATGGGGCATGTACGCAACTACACCATCGGAGACGTGATCGCGCGTTATCAGCGCATGCAGGGCAAGAACGTGCTGCAGCCGATGGGGTGGGACGCCTTCGGCCTGCCCGCGGAGAACGCGGCGATCAAGAACAAGGTGCCGCCGGCGCAGTGGACTTACCAGAACATCGATTACATGCGCGGCCAGCTCAAGCAGCTGGGCCTGGGCTACGACTGGTCGCGCGAGCTGGCGACCTGCAGCCCCGAATACTACCGCTGGGAGCAGTGGCTGTTCACCCGCCTGTTCAAGAAAGGGCTGGTTTACAAGAAGAAGTCGGTGGTCAACTGGGATCCGGTCGACCAGACTGTGCTGGCCAACGAGCAGGTGATCGACGGCAAGGGCTGGCGCTCCGGCGCCCCGGTGGAACGCCGCGAGATCCCGCAGTGGTTCGTGAAGATCACCGACTACGCCCAGCAACTGCTCGACGACCTGGACAGGCTGGATGGCTGGCCGGAGCAGGTGCGCACCATGCAGCGCAACTGGATCGGGCGTTCGGAAGGGGTCGAGCTGCATTTCGGCGTGGCCGATTCCGATGAGACCCTGACGGTGTTCACCACCCGTCCCGACACCCTCATGGGGGTGACCTACGTGGCGGTGGCGGCGGAGCACCCGCTCGCCCAGCGCGCCGCGGAGGGCAACCCCGAGCTGGCCGCCTTTATCGAAGAATGCCGCCACACCAAGGTCGCCGAGGCGGACATGGCAACCCTGCCTAAGCAGGGCATGGACACCGGTTTTAAGGCCGTGCATCCGATCACCGGCGAGACGGTGCCGGTGTGGGTGGCCAATTTCGTGTTGATGGAATACGGCTCCGGGGCAGTGATGTCCGTGCCGGCGCACGATCAGCGCGACTGGGAGTTCGCGCAGGCATACGGCCTGCCGGTCAAGCAGGTGATCGCCCCCTGCGAAGAGGGCTGTGAAGTCGATCTGACCCGGGAGGCCTTCGTCGACAAGGGCGTGCTGATCGACTCGGGCGAGTTCAACGGCCTGTCTTCAGCCGATGCCTTCACCGCCATTGCCGAATCGCTCGAATCCCGGGGCCGGGGGCGGCGCGTGGTCAATTTCAGGCTGCGCGACTGGGGGGTTTCCCGCCAGCGTTACTGGGGCTGCCCGATCCCGGTCATCAACTGCCCGAGCTGCGGCGCCGTGCCGGTACCCGAGGATCAGCTCCCGGTGGTGCTGCCCGAAGACGTGGCGCTGGAGGGGCAGGGGTCGCCGCTCAAACAGATGCCCGAGTTTTACCGCACGACCTGTCCCGAATGCGGCGGCGAGGCGGAGCGTGAGACGGACACCTTCGACACCTTTTTCGAGTCGTCCTGGTATTACGCGCGCTTTGCCTGCCCGGACAACGAGCAGACCATGCTTGATGCGCGCGCCGGTTACTGGGTGCCGGTGGATCAATACGTCGGCGGCATCGAGCACGCCGTGCTGCACCTGCTGTATGCGCGCTTTTTCCACAAGCTGATGCGCGACGAGGGGCTGGTGTCGGGAGACGAGCCCTTCACTCGCCTGCTGACTCAGGGCATGGTGCTCAAGGATGGGGTGAAGAAGTCCAAGTCCAAGGGCAACACGGTGGATCCGCAGGCGCTGATCGAAAGCTACGGCGCGGATACGGTGCGCCTGTTCACCATGTTCGCCGCTCCGCCCGAGCAGTCCCTGGAATGGTCGGATTCGGGGGTGGAGGGTGCTTCCCGTTTTCTGAAACGCTTGTGGAAGCAGGTGGCCGACCACGTGGCGTCGGAGGCCTCCGGGCGCCCGGATATCGATGCCCTGAACGACGATCAAAAGGCGTTGCGCCTCAAGCTGCACCAGACCATTCAGAAGGTGAGTGACGACGTCGGCCGGCGCTATACCTTCAACACCGCGATCGCCGCCAACATGGAGTTGATGAACGAACTCGGCCGTTTCACCGACACCAGCCCGCAGGGGCGGGCGGTGATGCAGGAGGCGCTGGAGGCGATCGTGCTGATGCTCGCGCCCATCGTGCCGCACATCAGCCATGCCCTGTGGCATGCGCTCGGCCGGGAACAGGCGGTGGTGGATTGCACTTGGCCGGAGGTGGACGAAGGCGCCCTGGTTCAGGACCGCATCGAGCTGGTCCATCGAGCTGGTCGTGCAGGTGAACGGCAAGCTGCGCGGGCAGGTTCAGGTGGCGACCGACGCCGATCGCGAGGCCATCGAGCAGACGGCTCTGGCCAACGAGAACGTGCAGCGGTTCCTCGAAGGCAAGACGGTGCGCAAGATCGTCGTCGTGCCCGGCCGGCTTGTGAACATCGTCGTCGGGTAACGTTGATGATCAGATTCGGTATGCCGATCCGCCGGCTGTTCAGCATCTCACTGCTGGGGACTGTGCTCGTCCTGGCGGGCTGCGGTTTTCATCTGCGTGGCGAGGCACAGCTGCCGACGGCGATGTCGTATACCGCCATCGAAGGGTTGGGTGAATACGATCCGCTGAGGATCGCTCTGCGTCGCGCCCTGCATGACAACGGGGTGCAGGTGGTGAGCGTGGGTGCCAATCCCACCGCGACCCTGACCATCGTCGAGAACCGGCGCGAGCGGCAGATCATTCCCGTGGATGTGACCAACAAGGCGCAGCAGTACGAGCTCGTGTACATCGTGGTCTTCAAGGTGAAAGGCAAGGACATCGATGTGCCGGAGCAACGAATCCGGCTGACGCGCGAATACCTGTTCAATCCGACCAATGTGCTGGGCCGGAGCGACCAGGAGCGCATTCTGTACAATGATATGCAGCGGGACGCCGTGCAGCTGATCCTTTACCGCTTGCAGGCGGAAACCAAGGCTGGCTGAGGTTCCCCGGCAGGCAGAATGCCTGCCGGATGCAGGAGTCTCTTAGTGAACCAGGTTCTGGCGGGACTGGTTTTGCTGGATGTTGCTGATGACGGCGCTCAGCGCGGCATCGAACAGGTTGTTGTCCTCGACGCAGCGGCTGCGGCCCTCGCGCAGGTCTTCGATGAAGGTCGCCAGCTCGATCTCCAGGGCGGCCCGGCCGGCGCGGTCCGCGAACAGCACCTGGCCGCTGTCTTCCAGGATCACCGAGAGCTTGAGCGTGCGTTTGGAATGCTCGGGCCCCCGGTAGATCTCGAACCATGCGCCGGGGCGCACTTCGGCCGGAATGGCCTCCATGAGCGCCTTGAAGACGTCACGCTGCTCGTCGACCTGGTCCTCGGGCTGGGGCGAAATGTCGATCTCCACCTCGGGTTCGCCGCTGGCGATTTCGTCCAGTTCTCCCAGCCCGGCCTGTTCCTCGCGTTCGATCTTTTCGGCGAAAAAGCTGAAGAACCAGTTGCGCACGTTGCCGAGCAGGGACTTGCCGCTTGCCTTGAGGGTGGCGTTGGCCTGTAGCTCGCCTTCGACCTGGTCGAAAAAGCCTTCCACGGAGCCGATGATGCCTTCGATCTCGCCGATGCTGCGGTCTGGCTGCGAGGCCTCGATGATCTGGCGCAGGGCCTGCACCGCATGCTGCCAGGCCTCGGATTCGAGCCCGTCGCGCAGATAGATCAGGGCCATGTGCGGCGCCCAGCACTTGAGGATGAACTGCAGGGCCTCGTCCGCCATGCGCTTGTCGCGCAGATGCCGGTTCATGGTGCGCACCACCACGCGCTTGGCGGCGCTGCGTCGCGCCCGGACCTGGGCCTCCTGACGCGCCAGGGTCTCTTCCTGGCTGGCCTGCTCCTGCTCGATGCGCTCGATCTTGCGCAGGCGTGCCAGCACCTGTTCGAAGCTGTGGGTGTCGGCCTCGTTGCCGCGCAGCAGGTTGTTGACCATGCCCTGCAGTTTTTCGAACAGGGGGTCGTCGCGTCCCTGGACGCCGATGCCGAGGGCGACGAGTTCGTTCAGTACCCGGCGCGCGGGATGCTGGGGATTCTGGAAAAAGCCGAAATCGGTCAGCGCCAGCTTGATGACGGGGATCTGCAGTCGGGACAGCAGGGCCTTGACCGCGTCGGACAGGGCGTCGTTTTCGAGAATGCCCAGGAAGATGTCGTTGACGAAGTCGATGACCTTGTCCTCGACCTCCTTGAAGTCCTTGGCGGCTTCGGCATCTCCCGATTCCTCGACGGCCTCGGAAAAGGCGGCCTTGATCCTGGTGGCGTCGAGCGGTGTGTCCTCGGGGATTTCGGGAACGATCATGGTCTGCGCCCGGGTCAGGGCGCGGACCATCATCTTCTGACGCGCCTCGGCGCGTGCCAGATCGGCAGGCGTTGCGGCACCGAACTGCATCGGCTGCAGCTGCTGCTTGAGCAGTTTCAGGGTCTCGGCATCGATTTCGACGGTCGGACCGCTGCGGACGGGTTGGACATTGCTGTAGAGATCCGGTGCCTGGGTCGGTACGGCGTCGACGCCGGGGGGGACCGGAATGCTCTTGGCCCAGTCGACCTGGATGCCGGCACTGGTATCGTCCGGGCCGGAGGGCATGACCAGGCCGTTCTGGACCTCGCTGTCCTTTTGCCGATTGGCCAGTTCGCGGGCCCGGATGGCCTCCTGCAGGGAACGGTTGTCGGGCAGGTAGCCCGCCTGCGCGAGGTGCTCGTTCAGTTTGGCGTAAAAATCGGCCAGCCGTGGCAGCAACTCGGCAGCGAAGAGGTCGTACAGCAGGACCTTGCCGCTGACCTGCAGGTCGAGCACGTCCATGCCCTGCTGCAGGCTGTTGTACAGGGCGTCGGGGTGCATGCAGTGCGGGTCGATGCCGTTGGGCAGGTACAGGTCGAGCTCTTCGAGGCGCAGTTCCAGGTGCAGCAGGGGTTCCTTGTTGCGGTCGGTTGCGCGTTGGGCGTGCCGGGAGATGGCGATGGTGAGGTCCAGCAGGTCGTCGTCCAGCAGGGCCAGCTGGCTCAGGTCGTCATCGATGTCGAACTTGGTCTCACCCTTTTTGATGCAGCTGTCGGTGAAGGTGTTGAGGGTGATGGCGAGGACGTGATTCTTGTCGTGCAGCAGGGCATCCAGCGCATCGCCTCGCAAAAATAGGTTGCTGGCCTCCGGGTCCATACGGAACCCCGGATCCTGTGCCTTTTTCAGCAGTCCCTCGAAGCAGGTCTTAAGCAGGTTCTGCGTGGCACCCTGCAGGGTGGCCTCGACACGCTTGGGGCTGGGCGCCGGTGCGTTCATGGGTTGATCACGTCTCCAAGTCTGGCCGCAGGGTCGTTCAATTATGCGGCCTCCCTATAAGAAGAGATTAGGATAATTCTTTTCTGTTCATGTTTCGACAGCGATACTTTATATGACCGTTCGTCGGGAATAAACGACCGCTCTTCGGCTTTAGGGTGTCGAAATCTGGTCATGGGGCAAGCCCCGGCCGCGTGAGAGGCCTGTTGCGCCCTGCGTGGCGGCCTTTTCCCGCTCGCTGCATCTTCTCTCGTGGATGCGCGCAATGGAAGACATCCGCATCTGGCGGGGCCACATTCGGGATGGATGCTTGTGACAAGTCCGCGGGGCGGTTAATTTGCCGTCATGAAAGTCAGATACGAACAACTTCAGGGCCGGCTCGCCCGGGGACTGGCGCCGATCTATCTCCTGGCCGGCGACGAGCCGCTGTTCCTGATGGAGGCGGCGGACGCCATTCGCGCCGCGGCGCGGGAGCAGGGTTACCTCGAACGGGAGGTGCTGAACCACGAGCCGGGCTTCGACTGGGGGCGGCTGGCCGCGGCCGGGCAGGAGCTCTCCCTGTTTGCGTCCCAACGCATCATCGACCTGCGGCTGCCGACCGGCAAGCCGGGCCGGGAAGGCGGTGAGGCGTTGGCTGCCTACGCCGAGAGGCCGCCCGAGGACACCATTTTGCTGGTTCAGTGCGGCAAGCTGGAGCGCGCATCGGTGAGCAGCAAGTGGGTCAAGGCGCTGGACAAGGCGGGGGTGTTTCTTCAGGTGTGGCCGCTGGATGTCGGGCAGACCCGCCAGTGGGTCGCCGCACGCATGCGCGTCAAGGGACTGGAGCCGACTCCCGAGGCGGCCGCGTTGCTGACCGAGCGTGTGGAGGGCAACCTGCTGGCTGCGGCCCAGGAGATCGACAAGCTGTCGCTGCTGCATCCCGCGGGTCCGCTGGATACCGAGGCGGTGCTGGCTGCGGTGGCCGATTCCGCACGTTTCGAGGTTTTCGACCTGTACGGCGCGGCCCTGGCGGGCGATCTGCGCCGGGCAGTGCGTATTCTGGAAGGGTTGCGCGGCGAGGACGTCGCCCCGCCGCTGGTGTTGTGGTCGCTGAGCGAGCAGATCCGTACCCTGGCGGGGCTGGCCGAGGCACAGGCTCGGGGCGAACCCCTGCAGATGCAGCGCATCTGGCCGGAGGCCAGGCGTCGCCTGCTGGGCGCCGCCCTGCGCAGCCGCCCCGTGGGGGCGTGGTTGAGGCTGCTGGCCCGCTGCGCCCATGTGGATCGGGTGATCAAGGGCCGCGCAGAGGGCAGGCCGTGGGATGAATTGTTACAATTAGTGATGGCGCTGAGCGGGCGCCCGCTGCTGGACGGTGCGGCTTCGGGCCGTGCCGCATGAGGAACCATCGCCGTTGGCCGGCGATTGCGTGCCGGCCGGGGGATTCAATACCAACGCAACGATAACGATTGAATGAGCGCAAGACCTGAAATCGAGACCCTGGACGTACAGGGTTACATGCAGACGCTGGGCCGCCAGGCCCGGGCGGCTGCGCGCCTGGTCGCCCGTGCCGGCACCGAGGCCAAGAATAATGCCCTGGTGGCGATGGCCGGGCTTATCGAGGCGCGCAGCGCCGAGCTCATGGCCGAGAATGCCAAGGACCTGGAGGCAGGCCGGGCCAACGGCCTCGACGAGGCCCTGCTGGACCGTCTGGCCCTGGACGAGGCGCGCATCCGCTCCATGGCCGAAGGCCTGCGCCAGATCGCCACGCTGCCCGATCCGGTCGGCGCGATGAGCCATCTCGATTATCGTCCCTCCGGTATTCAGGTGGGGCGCATGCGCGTGCCGCTGGGGGTGATCGGCATCATTTACGAATCGCGCCCGAACGTGACGGCGGACGCGGCGGGACTGTGCCTCAAGGCTGGCAACGCCGCCATCCTGCGCGGCGGCTCCGAGGCCATCCATTCCAACCGGGCCATTGCGCAGTGCATTCACGAGGGGCTGGAACAGGCCGGACTGCCGGCCGCCGCGGTGCAGGTGGTGGATACCACGGACCGCGCCGCCGTGGGCGAACTGCTGCGCATGAAGGCGTTCGTGGACGTCATCATTCCGCGCGGCGGCAAGGGCCTGATCGAGCGCGTCAGCGAAGAATCCCTGGTGCCGGTCATCAAGCACCTGGACGGCGTGTGCCACGTCTATATCGACGATCACGCCGATCTGGACATGGCCGTCAAGGTGGCGGTGAACGCCAAGACCCAGCGCTACGGCACCTGCAATACCATGGAGACGCTGCTGGTCGCCGAAGGCGTGGCGGCGCAGGCGCTGCCGCGGCTGAAGGCCGAATTCGACCGGCACAACGTGGAACTGCGAGGCTGCGAAAAGACCCGTGCGATTCTGGCCGATATCCGGACGGCGACCGAGGACGACTGGTACGAGGAATATCTCGCACCGATTCTGGCCATCCGCGTGGTACCCGACCTCGACACGGCCATTGATCATATCGAGACCTACGGTTCGCATCACACCGACGCCATCATCACCGCGGATTACGGCCACGCGCGGCGTTTCCTGCGCGAGGTCGATTCGAGTTCCGTCATGGTCAATGCCTCCACCCGTTTCGCCGACGGCTTCGAATACGGTCTCGGCGCCGAGATCGGCATCTCCACCGACAAGCTGCATGCGCGCGGCCCGGTGGGGCTGGAAGGGCTGACGACGCAGAAGTACGTGGTACTGGGCGACGGCAACCTGCGCGGATAAACCCGTTTTGCGATTCTTCCTGTCTCATCCAATTCGCCCGATCCGCCTGCGGCCGACGTATCCATGATCGGCGTCTTCGGCGGTACCTTCGACCCGGTGCACTTCGGTCACCTGAGGCCGGCGCTGGAAGTCCTGCAGCACCTGCAACTCGATGGGCTGCGCCTGATTCCCGCCTGCGTGCCGCCGCACCGGCGCCTGCCCCAGGCGAGCGCGGATCAGCGCCTGCATATGCTGGAGCTGGCGGTCGACGGAGAGGCCGGGTTGAAAGTGGACCGGCGCGAGCTGGACCGTACGGGACCTTCATATACGGTCGATACACTGCGCGGGTTGCGGCAGGAACTCGGCGAAACCCGGCCCCTGTGCCTGATCATGGGCATGGATGCATTCGCCGGCCTGCGCAGCTGGCATGAATGGGAAACCATTCCGCGTCTGGCGCATCTGGTGGTGACCCATCGCCCGGGTGCGGTGGTGCCTGGCGATCTGTGGGAAAGCGCCTGGCTGGAATCCGCGCGGACCACCGCCGTCGAGGACCTGCGCCGCGTCCCGGCTGGCCGGGTGTTGTTCACGCCGGTGACCCAGCTCGACATTTCCGCCACGGCCGTGCGCGAACTGATCGCGCGCGGCGAGAGTCCGCGTTATCTGCTGCCGTCCCGGGTGTGGGATTACATCCGTGCCGAAGGGCTGTATGCGGGCGGTGCGGCGCCGGAGGCACAGGCCCGATAGGCCGGGCGGGACACTTTCAGACACACACCGATATAGAAATCTCACTCAAAACGCATGCAGACAGATCAGTTGGTTGAATTGGTATGCCACGCCCTCGAAGACCTCAAGGGCGTGGATGTGCGCATCCTGGACGTGCGCGGCAAGACGGCGATCACGGACGTGATGGTGATCGCCTCGGGCACCTCCACGCGGCACGTCAAGTCGCTGGCGGACAACGTCGTGCTCAAGGCCAAGGAGGCAGGGGTCCAGCCGATCGGCGTGGAGGGAACCCAGGTGGCCGAATGGGTGCTGGTCGACCTCAACGATGTGGTGGTGCACGTCATGCTGCCCACCGTGCGCGATTTCTATAACCTCGAAAAACTCTGGGAAACCGAAGGCCAGGCCGCGAAACCAGGCCAGGCCTGATGCGCGTTCACCTGATCGCGGTCGGCACGCGTATGCCCGCCTGGGTGGGCGAGGCGTACACGGAATACGCCGGCCGTCTCGCCGCCGGCTGGCGCATGGAATTGCACGAAGTGCCGATGGAAAAGCGCGTCCGCAACGCCGATATCGCCCGCCTGCGCGATCGGGAAGGCGAGCGCCTGCTGGCCGCCGTGCCGACCGGCGCGCGCATCGTGACCCTGGACGAACACGGCCGCAGCCTCAGCACCCGGCAGCTCGCCGACCGCCTGAACGACTGGTCCGTGGACGGCCGCGAACTGGCGCTGCTGGTCGGTGGTCCGGACGGCCTCAGCCCGGCCTGCCGGGATGCGGCGGACTTCGTCTGGTCGCTGTCGCCGCTGACCTTTCCCCATCCCCTGGTGCGCGTGATTCTCGCCGAACAGATGTATCGGGCGTGGAGCGTGTTGCAGGGGCATCCGTATCATCGGGACTGATCGGTAAGGTGTGAAGGGGGAGGAGTAAGGAGATGAGAGGTGCGGTGACAAACGAAGCGCCGAATTGCTCCTCACGCCTTACGTCTCACCCTTCACCGTAAACCCCGTCCCGCCTTGCCGAGCAACCGGTGGCTTGCAGGGTCAGCCCGGCAGGGACGCCGGGCTGAGGTTCGCCGCGACACGACTGCATGGATGCAGGAGGTAGAGCAACGCAGGAGCAGTTGCCGAGGACGTCGCGTCGGACCGTGCCCGTCGCAAGTCAGCGGTTGTGAGGGAAGCCGAAGGCCAAGACGGTGGGGGTGCCCTTCTCTTTGGGTACTTTCTCTTGGGCACGCAAGAGAAAGTACCTCGCGCTGTGCGAACGCATCAGACAAAAAATCCCGGCCTCAAGAGCGCGAAATTCAAATACTTCCATTTCTAATGCGAAACTGTAGACAAGGCCGCACAACAAAACCCCGCGCCTTTCCAACCGAAAACGAAAACTCAAAACATATAAAACAAAACCACCAACCTCTAAAGTACCGACCAAAGTGAAACAATCACCACAATCTACTTTTCTACTGGCCTCCGCTTCTCCCCGCCGCCGGGAGTTGCTGGATCAGCTCGGTCTGAATTTTCGCCGCCAACCGGTGGATGTCGACGAGACCCGCCGGCGCGGCGAGTCGCCACTGGATTTCGTGCAGCGCATGGCATTGGAAAAGGCGCAGGCCGGACTGGCCGTAAGCGAGGGATTGCCTGCGCTGGGGGCGGATACCGTGGTGGTGGTCGGCGACGAGGTGTTGGGCAAGCCGCGCGACCGGGCCGATGCGGTGCGCATGCTGGGGATGCTGAGCGGTCGGACGCACGATGTTTATACCGCTGTGGCGCTGGCCGCCGGGCATGATGTGGCGCTGCGGCTGAGTGACAGCCGGGTGGGGTTCCGGATCCTGAATCAGGCCGAGCTCGAGGCCTATGTGGCTACCGGCGAGCCAATGGACAAGGCCGGTGCCTATGCCATCCAGGGGCTGGCCGCCGCCTTCATCGACCGTTTGGAGGGCAGCTACAGCGGCGTCATGGGCCTGCCGCTGTTCGAAACGGCACAGTTGCTGGCCGCTGCAGGCATCCCGGTCATATGAGAAGACCCGCCGGTGGTGTAATGTCCCCGTTACACAATCGGCTTGATACACTGTCACGATGAGTACGGAGATACTGGTCAATGTGACCCCGCAGGAGACCCGCGCCGCCGTGGTGGAAAACGGCGTCCTGCAGGAGCTGTTCATCGAGCGCGCCCGCAAGCGAGGACTGGTGGGCAATATCTACAAGGGGCGTGTGACGCGGGTGCTGCCGGGCATGGAGGCCGCCTTTATCGATGTCGGCCTGGAACGCGCCGCCTTTTTGCACGTCTCGGACGTGGCGCCGGTGGCGCGGGAGGAAATGCCCAACGGCGACAAGCCGCCTGCCGAGATCACCGCCCTGTTGCAGCCCGGGCAGCAACTGCTGGTGCAGGTGATCAAGGACCCCATAGGCACCAAGGGTGCCCGCCTGACCACGCATATCACGGTGCCGTCCCGGTTCCTGGTGCTGATGCCCGAGGGCGACAGCATCGGCATTTCGACGCGCATCGAAGACGAGGTCGAGCGCAAGCGCCTGCGCGAGCAGGTGGCGGCTTTGCGCGAGGAACTCGATTTCCACGACAGCTATATTGTGCGCACGGTTGCCGAAGGAGCCAGCGAAGACGCTCTGCGACGCGACATGCGCTACCTGCACAAGTTGTGGGAAAACATCCAGAAGTGCGCACAGGACGTGGGCCCCGGTTCGGAACTGTATGCCGATCTGCCGTTGGTGATCCGTACGCTGCGCGATCTGGCCGACCCGGAAGTGGAGAAGATACGCATCGACTCGCGTGAGACGGTGCAGAAGGTGATCGATTTCGCCCAGGCCTATATCCCCGGCCTTACCGGACGCATCGAACATTACCCCGGCGAACGGCCCATCTTCGATCTGTACGGCATTGAGGATGAACTGCAAAAGGCCCTGGAACGCAAGGTCGAACTCAAGTCCGGCGGTTACCTGATCTTCGATCAGACCGAGGCCATGACCACCATCGACGTCAACACCGGTGCCTTTGTCGGGCACCGCAATCTCGAAGAGACGATCTTCAAGACCAATCTCGAGGCGACCCAGTCCATCGTGCGCCAGCTGCGGCTGCGCAATCTGGGCGGCATCATCATCATCGATTTCATCGACATGACCCAGGAGGAACACAAGCGCCAGGTCATGCAGTCCTTGCACAAGGCGCTGGAAAAGGATCACGCGCGCTCGCACGTATGCGATGTCTCGCCGCTGGGTCTGGTGGAGATGACGCGCAAGCGTACTCGCGAATCCCTGGAACATATTCTGTGCGAGGCCTGTCCGACCTGTCAGGGTCGCGGTTATGTGAAGACGGCGGAAACCGTCTGCTACGAGATCTTCCGTGAGATTCTGCGCGAGGCGCGGCAGTTCGAGGCGCGCGAACTGCTGGTGCTTGCCTCACAGGAGGTAGTCGATCTGCTGGTGGACGAGGAGTCCGCCAGCCTGGCGGAGTTGGAGGCGTTTATAAACATTCCCATCAAACTCCAGGTAGAGACGCTCTACACTCAGGAGCAGTTCGACGTCGTGCTGCTCTGACCGGAAACACGGAATGATCGTCTGGCTGCATCGTATTTACCGGACCGTGCTCTACACGGCTGCGGTTTCGGTGATACTGCTGGCGGTGCTGTTCAGCGTCGCGCACGCGCTTCTTCCCCAGTTGCCTCAATACCGTCACGATGTGGAGCGGCAGTTCGGCGCGCTGATGGGCCAGCCGGTCAAGATCCGGCGTCTGGATGCCAGTTGGCATTTGCTGGGGCCACGGCTGGTGCTGCGTAACGTGCGTCTCTACGACCAAAGCGGTCAACACCGGGTATTGGCATTTCGCAGGGCCATACTCGATTTCAACCTGTTCGCCATGCTGTTGCACCTGGAGCTCAAGCCGACCGGGCTGACCATCTACGGGGCGAATTTCGACATCCAACGCCTCAAGGACAACCGTATCCGTGTCACGGGGCTGAACCTCAGCGAAAGCGAACAACAGGCTATCGCCAACGAGGACCCGTTCGCCGCGATCAACAATATCAATTTCAGTCTGCTGGAAAGCCGTATTCATTGGCAGGACCGGCAGACCGGCGCCGATTACATTTTTGATCCGGTCGATCTGTCTGTGAGGGTCGACAGCGACGGCTTCGGCGTGAGCGGCGTGGTGGGGCTGCCGAAAACGCTGGGTCGACGCCTCGACCTGGTCGCGCGCATCGACGGCAAGCTCGATCAGCCGAAGGGGTGGGATGCACGCATCTATGCCAAGGGGGATGGGATACGCCTGCAGGGCATCCCCGAACAGGCGTTGATCAAACGGGCCGGCATCAAGCAGGGCGTGGTGGACGCCCGATTCTGGGCCAACTGGAGTCAAGGCCAACTCGTGTCCTTGAGCGGGGATGGCGCGGTGACGGATCTGGCACTCACGTCGAGAAACAGGCCTGCCAACGGGTTGACCGGCGTGAGCGGCAAGTTCCTCTGGTCGAGCGAGGCACAGGGCTGGCGTCTCTCCCTTGACGACTTCCAGCTGCAGCGCGACGGGCAGAAGACGCGCCCCGCCGCGCTGTTGCTGGTTTCGCATCTGGACGATACCGGCCGTTCCTATCAACTCAGTGCGGCGGATGTGAATATCGGCGATACGTTGGCAGCGGTGCTGCCTTATGTAAAGGACCGGCTGCCGAAGAGCCTGCCGCTGGAAAAGCTCGCGCCGCAAGGTGCGATTCAGAAAGTGGTGGCGGCCGCACACATTCCCGCCGAAGGCGCGCCGACTTACCGGGCCAGCGGCGTTTTTCAGGGTATATCGGTCAAGTCGCTGAAACATACGCCGGGTATCGACAGCCTCGACGGCCAATTCTCGCTGACCCAGCAGGGCGGTTCGGTACTGCTTCGATCCAAACACATAGATGTCGATTATCCGATGATCTTCTCGCACCGCGTGAGCCTGGATCATCTCGAAGGTGAGATCGGCTGGCATAGGGAGAAGGACGGATGGAACGTCTACGGACATGATCTGGCGTTCGGCAATCAGGATATCAAAAGCCAGGGGCAGTTCACTCTCGTCAGTCATGGCACGGCCTCGCCCGAACTCGATCTGCAACTGAAGTATCGTGACGGCGATGCCGCGAAGGCGCGCCAGTATCTGCCCGACCACGTCATCCCCGCCGATGCGATGAAATGGTTGAAGCAGGCATTTGTCGCCGGACATGTAACGGACGGGGCGCTGGTGTTTCACGGTCGTCTGAAGGACTTTCCCTATCACGGCAATGAAGGTGTGTTCGAGACGCGGTTTCACGTCGAGAACGCCGTGCTCAACGTCGAGCGGGGCTGGCCTGCCTTGCAGGGTATCGACGCGGAGGTCGTGTTCCGCAACGCGGCGATGCACATCGACGCGACCCGCGCCAAGGTGTTCGACACCGAGCTCAGTAACGTGCACGTGGCGATACCCAAGCTGGCCGCCCCGGTGCTCGATATACAGGGAACGGCGCATGGTCCACTGCAGGATGTGTTTCGCTATCTCGCCGCCAGCCCGCTTTCGCGGGGGAGGGAAAAGCTCCTGGCCGACGTGCGCGCCCAGGGTACGAGTGATCTCAAGTTGCGTTTGACTCTGCCGCTGAACCACACCCTGGCCGAATCCTCCCAGGTGGACGGCAAGCTGCAATTGAAAGGCGCCGACCTCGGTCTGGCATCGGAGCCGGTCAAGCTGACTCAGCTGCAGGGTGAGGTCGATTTCGGCCGCGGCCGGCTGGCGTTTTCAAAACTCAGCGGCCAGTTCAGGGGGGCGCCGATCGTGCTCGACGCGCATACCACGGCCAAGGGCGTGCTTCAGGTGGGTATGCGTGCGCATTTGACCGCCGCGCAGTTGTTGCAGAACGCACCCAAGGGAACGGCGGATTATCTCGATGGCGACAGTGACTGGGAGGGACGGCTGACCATCCCGCTCCAGGAGGAGAAGCAGGGCGGGGGAGCGGTGCTGACCCTGGCTTCCGATCTGCGCGGCACGGCGGTGAATCTGCCGGCGCCGCTGCACAAACCGGTGGGCGCGTCACGCAGCGTGATCGTATCCATTCCCCTGGCGCCCGATCAGACGGTGGTGCCGGTAAGCGTGCGCTATGGGCGGAGCCTGCAGGCGGTGCTCGGCTTGGCGGATTCGAACGGGCGACGCCATGTGGTTGCCGCCGGCCTGAGTTTCAATGACGGGGTGCCTGCGTTACCCAAGCAGGGGGTCCGTATCACCGGCCGGCTGACCGATTTCTCGCTCCAGCCCTGGCTGGGGCTGGCGGAAGGCAAGAGTGCCTTGGGTGAAGGCGCGAAACTGCCGCAACTGAAGGAACTCGATGTCAGCCTCGACGGCCTGCGGGCCTACGGTCAGAATTTCAAGAACGTCAATCTCAAGGTGCGCCGGGGCAGCAACGCATGGGAGGCCGACGTTCAGTCCTCGCTGGTGAGCGGTCATGTCACCGTTCCGTACAACCTGCATACCGCCCAGCCGTTGAAAATGGATTTGCAGAAGTTGTCGATTCCCTTGCCCAAGGGCGAGAAGGAAGCGCAGGGAGAGGAAATGCATGTGCTTAAATCGGTACGTCCCGCCAAGCTGCCGCCATTGGAAGTCCGGGCCAAACAATTCAAGCTGGGTTCCTATGCGTTCCGCGATCTGCATCTGAGCACCACCTCGGATGCGCAGGGCATGCAGATCCATTTACTGCAGCTCGGCGGCGAGTATTTGCATGCCAAGGCCAGCGGTAGCTGGTCCACACTTTCCGACGGGCGGCAAAAAACCAGCCTGCACGTCGATATCAAAACCGACAACCTGGCGAGGACCACGGAGAACCTGAACCTGCACCTCGGCCTGCGCGACGGCAAGACCACCTTGACCGGAAATCTGTCCTGGCCCGGGGCGCCCTGGCAGTTGGGCTGGAAGGGTCTGCGCGGGGAAGGAAGTTTCGAGATCCGCGACGGGCGCATCGAGAAGATCGAGCCGGGGGTCGGGCGTCTGCTGAGTCTCATCAACCTGTCGGCACTGCCCAAGCGTCTGACGCTCAATTTCTCTGATGTGTTTTCGCAGGGCTACAGTTTCAATAAGGCGAGCGGGAACTTCCGGCTCGTGGATGGCGATGTGTTTACCCACAACACGCTGTTCGAAGGTTCGGGGGCGGATATCGCCATCCAGGGGAGGATTGGTCTGCAGGCCCAGGATTACGACGCCAAGGTTGCCGTCACGCCGCAGCTGACCTCGACACTGCCCATCGCCGGGGCTCTGTTCGGTGGTCTGGGCGTCGGTGCCGCACTGATGATCCTGGAAAACACGCTGGGGATCGGCAAACGGATCGATGAGAGCGCCATCGTGCGCTATACGGTGATGGGGCCTTGGAACAACCCCAAGGTCACCCCCCTCAACGAGACGCCGCCCAAGAACACACAATCAGCGGTGCCTGCGCCCGGCGGTTTTTTGTGATTCCCGCTGTATCCGTCCGGGCATTGCTCGCTTCGGATGCGGCGCGCAGGTTATATTTAGCTGTAGATGTTTAAGCCGAGTCTTTTGCTTGGGTTGTTCCTGGCCCTGAGCCCATCCTGGGTATTGGCGCAGCCGCAGCCGGTCGGGTTCACGATCAGTGCAGATCAATGGGCCTTGCCCCGTTCCGCGCGTGAAGTTGCCCGATTGCCCGCTGTCCAGGCGGCCATGAAGTTATTGAACGCGCATCCTGAAGCCCGATTGCGAATCCTTTATCCCAACGGTGAGGCAGGGACGTTGTGGGGACGTGAGCTCCACGACTGGCTTGTGACCCTGGGTGTGTCTTCGGAGCGCCTGCAGCTGGTCCCGCAGGTTTCCCGCTCGGATACCGTTACCCTGATCGTCGATACAAAAGGAAGTCAAACTTGAACAAGGCAGCCGCCATCCAGATGGCCTCCGGGCCCAATGTACAGGCCAACCTGCACGAAGCGGACCGTTTGATCGCCCAGGCGGTCGAGGCCGGTGCCGAGCTCGTGGTGCTGCCCGAGAACTTTGCGTTCATGGGCATGAAGGAGAGCGACAAGCTCGGCGTGTGCGAACAGGAGGGTTCGGGGCCGCTGCAGGAATTCCTGTCGGATCAGGCGCGGCGTCACGGCATCTGGCTGGTGGGCGGGACCATCCCGTTGTGCAGCACCAGTTCCAATAAGGTTTACGCCGCCTGCCTGCTGTTCGACGACCATGGGAAACTCGTGGCGCGCTACGACAAGATCCACTTGTTCGACGTCGAGCTGGTGGAGAGTGCGGAGAGCTACAACGAATCCGCGACCACGGAGCACGGCAAGGATATCATCGTGGTCGATACCCCGTTCGGCCGGCTCGGCCTGGCCGTCTGTTATGACCTGCGTTTTCCTGAACTTTTCCGCGGCATGCTCGACCAAGGTGTAGAGATCGTCGCGCTGCCGTCGGCGTTCACCGCCATTACCGGGCGGGCCCATTGGGAAAGCCTGATCCGGGCGCGCGCCATCGAAAACCTGACTTTCCTGATCGCCGCGGCTCAGGGCGGCTATCACGTCAACGGCCGCGAAACGCACGGCGACAGCATGATCGTCGATCCCTGGGGCAATGTGTTGGACCGTCTGCCGCGGGGTTCCGGCGTGGTGCTGGCCGATATCGACTGTGAGCGACTCAAGAGCACCCGACGTACCTTCCCGACCATTCAGCACCGCCGCCTGACTTGCAGAATTACCTCCACGACATGACCGATACCAGCTTACAGATTGCGCAAAACCAGATCCTGTCACCGGCGGGGCTGGGCGAAAACGACCTCAACCGGGTACTGAACGGCCTGCTCGGGGCATCCGTGGACAACGGCGACCTGTATTTCCAGGTCAGCCGGCACGAATCCTGGGTGCTCGAAGACGGGCGGGTCAAGGAAGGCAGCTACAACATCGAGCAGGGCGTCGGTGTGCGCGCCATCGCCGGCGACAAGACCGGTTTCGCCTATTCGGACGAGATCGTGCTGCCGGCATTGCTGGAGGCCGCTCAGGCCGCCCGCGCCATTGCGCGGGGCAACGTCTCGGGACAGATGCAGGCCTGGCAGGCGCATGCCGGGCATGACCTGTACCTGCCGGACGATCCCCTGGCCAGTCTGGCCGAAAGCGACAAGATCGATCTGCTGCGACGGGTGGATGCGCATGCGCGCAAGCAGGATCCACGCGTCCAGGAGGTCATCGTCAGCCTGTCCGGCGTCCACGAGATGATCCTGGTGGCCGCCAGCGACGGGACGCTGGCCGCGGACGTGCGTCCCCTGGTGCGCATGAATGTCAGCGTGATCGTCGAGCAGAACGGTCGCCGCGAGCAGGGCGGTACCGGCGGTGGCGGCCGCTACGGCTACGATTATTTCCTGGAATCCGAGCGCGCCTTCGGCTATGCCGAGGAAGCGGTGCGCCTGGCCCTGGTCAACCTGGAGTCGGTTGCCGCGCCGGCCGGCACCATGAAGGTGGTGCTGGGGCCTGGCTGGCCGGGCGTGTTGCTGCACGAAGCGATCGGCCACGGCCTGGAAGGCGACTTCAACCGCAAGGGTACCTCCGCCTTCAGCGGACGGTTGGGCGAGCGGGTCGCGGCCAAGGGCGTCACGGTGGTGGACGACGGCACGCTGCCGAACCGCCGCGGCTCGCTCAACGTGGACGACGAGGGCGTCCAGACCCAGTGCACCACGCTGATCGAGGACGGCATCCTGCGCGGGTACATGCAGGACAAGATGAATGCGCGCCTCATGAACATGCAGCCCACCGGCAACGGGCGGCGTGAGTCCTATGCGCATCTGCCCATGCCGCGCATGACCAATACCTACATGCTGGCCGGCGACTACGTGCCCGAGGAGATCATCGCCTCGGTGGACCACGGCCTGTATGCCGTCAATTTCGGCGGCGGTCAGGTGGACATCACCTCGGGCAAGTTCGTGTTTTCGGCCAGCGAGGCCTACCTGATCGAAAACGGCAAGGTGACCCGCCCCGTCAAAGGCGCGACTCTGATCGGCAACGGGCCGGATGTGCTCACCCGGGTCAGCATGGTCGGCAACGACCTCAAGCTGGACGAGGGCGTTGGCACCTGCGGCAAGGAAGGCCAGAGCGTGCCGGTCGGGGTGGGACAGCCCACCCTGCGTATCGACGGGCTCACGGTGGGCGGGACGCAGCACGGCTGAGGCCGACGGGCGCCATGTCCTCGCCGGTTTTCGCATCTAAACTCAATAGGTGTGTTCGATATTGAGTGGTGAACCGCAAAGGAGGAGTCAGGCAATGGTCGATGAAGACATTCTCAGTCACGAACTCTCGCTTCCCGAGGGGCACGGCAGGGACGGCGTCGTGCATTGGCACATCTTCCGGGACAGAGATCAGGCCGAGCAGTTTCTCCCGTGCATCAAGCTTACCGACAGCCAGCAGCTGGTCGGCGGCTATACGCGTGACAGCCTGGGCAAGATCTGGTGGTTGGGTGTCCAGGTCAGCAATGTGGATCAATGGGGCAACCGCACCGCGGTGAACAAGCACGGCGCGAGTCCGTAGTCGGCGCGACCCGTCAGTCCCCGTGGCGGCGTTTGGCCAGGGCGGCGCGTATCGGTTCGGGATCGATACCGCGCATCAGCTTGCCGATGTACTGGCGTTGACGGCGCAGCGCGCCGCGGGCGCGGATCTGGCGCCCCTCGGCGAGCGCCTGGCGCAGTTCGTCGGGGAGGGGTAGGGCTGCCAGCGTCTCTTCATTGAGGGTGAGCAGGCGCTCACCCAGTTCCTGCAGCGCATGGGCCTCGCGCTTGAGCTGGGATTTGCTTTTTCTTTCGTAACTCGATTCATCCTGCATGGCGCGAGTTTACACCGTGCAGGCGGATTTTTTTGCTTTTCAGACGGAGTGAAACATGAGTGAACTGCAGCGTGCCGAAATCCAGTTCGAACGGCTGGAGCAGTCGGTCCAGGATGCATTGGATGCCGCCCGCGCCGCCGGCGCCACGGGTGCCGAAGCCAGCGCCAGCGCCGGGCAGGGCCTGTCGGTGAACGTCCGTCTGGGCGAGGTGGAGACGCTCGAGTACCACAAGGATCAGGGCGTGGCGGTTACCGTCTACATCGGCAAGCAGAAAGGTTCGGCCAGCACCTCCGATCTCAAGCCGGAGGCCATCCGGGAAGCGGCCAAGGCCGCCTGCCGCATCGCCCGCCAGACCGCGGAAGACGATTGCCACGGGCTGGCGGATCCCGCGCGCATGGCCATGAATTACCCCGACCTCGACCTGGACCATCCCTGGCAGCTGACCGGCGAACAGGCCATCGATCTGGCCCGCAGCTGTGAGGAAGCGGCGCGCCGTGCGGATCAGCGCATCGTCAATTCCGAGGGTGCCGGCGTCGACAGCTATCGCGGCACCAGCGTGTACGGCAACACCAACGGATTCATCGGCGGTTATTCGGGAACCCGCCACAGCCTGAGTTGCTCGGTCATCGGCGAGCAGGACGGCGCCATGCAACGCGATTACTGGTACAGCGTGGCCCGCAACGCCGACCTGCTGGAATCGGCCGAGGCCGTGGGTGCGGAGGCCGCCCGCCGGACGGTGGCGCGGCTCGGTGGGCGCCGCCTGGGGACGCGCAAGGCCCCGGTCGTATTCACGGCGGACCTGGCGCGCGGTCTGCTGGGGCATCTGGTTTCGGCGGTGCGTGGTGCGGCGCTGTACCGCAAGGCGAGCTTCCTGCTCGATCACCTGGGCCGTCCGGTCTTCCCCGACGGCATCCGCGTCTACGAGGAGCCGCATCTGCCGGGCGCCTTGGGCAGCGCCCCCTTCGATTCGGAAGGCGTGGCCACGCAGGCCCGCGACCTGGTCCACGACGGCCGGCTCGAAGGCTACGTGCTGGACAGCTATTCCGCCTGCCGCCTGGGCATGCAGACCACCGGCAATGCGGGAGGCGTGCACAACCTCGGCATCGATGCGGGGCAACGGCACGATCTCGCCGGCTTGCTGGGCGAGATGGGTACCGGACTGCTGGTGACCGAGCTCATCGGGCATGGCATCAACATGGTGACGGGCGATTATTCGCGCGGCGCGGCCGGTTTCTGGGTGGAAAACGGCGAGCTTCAGTATGCGGTCGAGGAAATCACCGTCGCCGGCAGTCTCAAGGACATGTTCATGGGGCTGGCGGCGGTGGGCACGGACACGGACCTGCGCGGCAACATTCGCACCGGCTCCTGGCTGCTCAACGAAATGACCATTGCGGGCGAGTGAACTCGCCCGGGGTGCTATCCATCTGACCGAAGCGGCGCGTATGCAAGGTTACGATTTTGTAACGATTTGATTTTCAACAATGGTTTTTGCGATCCAGTGTGTTAATTTTTTTAATCAAAATGTAACAGTCATTGGATGAAACTTAAGCTGGGTGGTCTGCAGGTCGGCTGCTCATCGAGGAGAATCGCAATGAACGTCCAGTCGCATCTCGAAGTCATTCGGCGAGCGAAGTCATCCCATCTGCGCTGGCGCGCCTATGCCCAGGCCCTGGCGGCCGGAGTGCCCGTCCAGGAGGATCAGGCCCCGCTGGCCCACACCCAATGCGCGTTTGGGAAATGGTATTACGGTGAAGGGCAAAGTGCGCTGGGGCATTTGTCGGTATTCCAGGATATCGAGACGCCGCACGAGCTCCTGCACGCCATCTATGCCCAGGTGCACGAGGCCGCCGCGAGCGGCAAGCTCGACAAGGCGCACGAGCGGCTTAGCGATCTCGTCGAAATGTCCAAGACCCTGTTGCAGGCCATCGAACTGCTGGAAGCGGAAGTCCGCGATATGGGATAAGCAGGCCGGCCCGCTGTAATCCGGGCCGATCCGTGCTTGTCAGTCTGCCGCCGTTACCGCGGCGGCTACCCGTTCAACCGAAGATTTCTCCCTGCAGGCCCCACTTGCTGGCCAGGGTCTCGGTGGCGTTGATGATCTCCTCGGCCCGCGCAGGGTGGTTGTAGGTGCCCGAGGCGAGCCAGCGCAGTGCGGTTTCGTGGTCCGGCGCCAGTGACAGGATGGTGATCAGCTCCCCGGCCTCGGCGCCCACGATCTCGCCTCCCAGCAGGCGGCCGCTGTCCATGTCGCTGAGCAGGCGCACGAATCCGTCCGTATCGTCCTGGCCCAGGGCGCGCGGCGAGGTCTCGAAGGCGGCGAAACCGATTGCCGGTTCCAGTTCCTCGTCCTCGGCCATGTCCTCGTCCATGCCCAGGCGCGCCAGTTCGACGGCGCTGTAGACCACGATCGGCACCCACAGACTGTCCTGGCTGCGGGTGTTGCCCTCGATGATGTTGTCCACGGCCACGGTGGCGTCCGAGATGGCGTGATTCGCGGTCATCATCTCGCAGGCGACGTCGCCGATGGCGTAGATGTTGTCGGCATCCGTCTGCAGATGGGTGTTGCGTTGCACGAAACCGTTCGCATCGGTCTTGACGCCTGCGGCCTCCAGGCCCAGCCCTTCGGTGTAGGGGACGCGACCGGTGCCGAGGCAGACCCAGTCGACCTCCACGGTCTCACCCTCGGCGAGATGAATGCGCACGCCGTCGCCGTCGGTATCGACGCGCTCGAAATGCACGCCGTTTTGCAGCTCGATGTCGTGGCGCTTCAGGGCTTCGCGCAAGGTGCCGACGGCCTGCGGGCTGAAGGGGATCTTGCGCAGCATGGGCGAGCGGGCCAGCCAGACAACCTCCTTGCCCAGCATGCTGAAGATAAAGGCGAATTCGGTGGCGATTACGCCGCTGCCGATGACGGCGACCCGTTTACCGGCCGGTGGCGGGCTGTCGAACAGCATGTCGGAGGTGAGCACCTTGCCGTCCACCTCCGCGAAGGGTTCGGGTATGTGGGGGCTGCCGCCGGTGGCGATGATGGTGTGCTTGGCGTGCAGCGTGCGCTCGCTGCCGTCGCTGGCAGTGACGGTCAGGGTCTCGCGATCCTGGAAACGGGCCGCGCCCTCGATGGGGGTGACCTTGAGGCGCTTCATGTAGTCGACGTAGCTGTCCTGTACCGTCTTGACCACCGTTTCCTGGTGTTCCCAGGCCTGCATCATGTCGCCCTGCAGCGTGCCGCTGATGCCGCGTTCGGCGAAGGCACGCTGGCCGGCGATCAGTTGGGCCGTGTGATGCCAGGCCTTTTTGGGCACGCAGCCGCGGTTCAGGCAGCAGCCGCCCCAGTCGTTCTTTTCGATAATGGCGACGGACAGGCCGCGCAAGGCGGCGAGAATGGCGGCCCGGTAACCACCGGGACCGGAGCCGATAATGGCGAGGTCGAAACGGTCGGACATGATTTTCTGTTTACAGCGGTTGGTATGAATCGATGGTCAGTACCAGCGGCGATTCGTCCTTGTGCTGCTGGCGTATGCGCACCGGCAGATAGCCGTATTTCGGTGCGTACCAGGCGTCGGTCTTGTAGGACGGCTTGTCCTTGATGCGCCTGACGTGAACGGTCTCGATCTCGCCCAGGCGGGTGTCCAGCTTTTCCCGGCCGACGATCTGGAATGCGTAATGTTTGAGCTTGGTCTTCTCCAGGGCGTCGAATTCGACCTGCTTTTCGCCGCGCGCCACGGCCTGCATGATCTTCAGTTGCAGGGAGAAGCTGTCGTCTGTGTCGGGTTTGATGTCCTGGTAGCTGAACTGTTCGTTGCCCAGCTTGCCCGTGAGCGTGCGGGTGGACCAGTCGAAGCGGGCGGTGCCGGTTTGAGGATGTTTGATGCCCTGGTGAGAATAACGGATGCTCAGCGGGCGCAGGGTGCCGTCCACCATCCCGAGCGTGGTCTCTTCGGTGATGACGTCATCGCGGAATATGGCCACGATGCCCATCGGCTTGGTGACGGTCCTGAACAGATATTCGTTTGCCTTCTGGGGGCGCAGGGACATCCACGACTTGGCGACGGGTACTTCGTCGATGCGCAGGATGTACTTGGCCTCGTAGGGGCGCAGGGGCGCCGGCAGGCTGGCCGCCATGGCCGGTGCCGTGAGCAGGAACAGCACAATCCCCGTGATCAGACGTTTCATGCTGGCACCTCCGTGAGTTCGAGGGGGTGATCAAGCGGTGCGCCGTCCAGTATCACCCGGCCGGCATTCAGTTTCAGCCGCCCGGCGCAAAACCAGGTCGTGGCGGCGGGATAAAGCCGGTGTTCCTGTTCCAGCACGCGGGCGGCCAGCGTCTCGGGGGTGTCGTCGGCGTGCACCGGCACCCGTACCCGCACGACGACCGGGCCGCCGTCCAGGTCGGGCGTTACGAAATGCACGCTGGCACCGTGTTCCCGGACGCCGTCCGCCAGGGCGCGGGCATGGGTGTGCAGCCCGCGATAGTCCGGGAGCAGGGAGGGGTGGATGTTCAGCATGCGCCCTAGGTAGTGGGTGGTGAAGGCGGGGGTGAGGATGCGCATGAAACCGGCGAGGCAGACCAGGTCAGGGGCGTAGCGGTCGATGACCTGCATCAGCGCCTGGTCGAATGCCTCGCGGGTGGCATAGTCGCGATGGTCCAGGCATTCGGCCGGGATGCCGGCCCGGCGGGCGCGTTCCAGTCCGCCGGCGCCGGGGCGGTTGCCGATCACCGCCACGATTTGCCCGGGGATCTCCCCGGCGCCGCAGGCGTCGATCAGGGCCTGCAGATTGGTGCCGGTGCCCGAGATGAGCACCACGATCTTGCAGGAGGAAGGGCTCATGCGCCCTGGTAGCGCACTCCGGGTGTCTGGCCCGGCGTGGCTTCGATGCGGCCGATCGTCCAGGCCTCGATACCTTGCTCTCGGCAATATTCGCTGGCCGTCGCGGCATGTTCTTCGGGCAGCACGACCATCATGCCGATGCCGCAGTTGAAGGTGCGCAGCATTTCCTGTGCTTCCACGTTACCGGCTTGCTGCAGCCAGTCGAACACCGGGGGGCGCACCCAGGCCCGGGGATCGACGACGGCACCGGTGCCCTCCGGCAGCACCCGCGGCAGGTTCTCGGTCAGGCCGCCGCCGGTGATATGGGCCAGGGCGTGGATCGGCAGTTGTTCGAGCAGGTGCAGCAGGGGTTTGACGTAGATGCGGGTCGGCGCCAGCAGGGCCTCGCCCAGGCTGGTGGTGCCGCAGGGCTGGTCGAGGTCGGCGTGGCTGACCTCGACCAGCTTGCGGATCAGCGAATAGCCGTTGGAGTGCGGGCCGCTGGAGGCCAGGCCGAGCAGGACGTCGCCCGCCTGTACGCCCTGTCCGTCGAGGATGCGGTCCTTTTCGACGATGCCCACGGCGAAACCGGCCAGGTCGTAATCCCCTGCTTCGTACATGCCGGGCATTTCGGCGGTCTCGCCGCCGGTCAGGGCGCAGCCCGCCAGTTCGCAGCCGTCGGCGATGCCTTTGACGACCTGGGCGGCCACTTCGACGTCGAGATGGCCTGTCGCGTAATAATCGAGGAAGAACAGGGGCTCGGCGCCGGTGACGACGATGTCGTTGACGCACATGGCGACCAGGTCGATGCCGATGGTGTCGTGGCGGTTCAGCATCATGGCCAGCTTGAGCTTGGTGCCCACGCCGTCGGTGCCGGAGACCAGCACGGGCCGGCGATAGCGGTCGGTCGGGAGTTCGAACAGGGCGCCGAAGCCGCCCAGGCTGCCCAGCACGCCGGGACGGCGGGTGCGCTCGGTATGGGATTTGATGCGTTCGACCAGTTCGGCACCGGCATCGATATCGACACCGGCGTCACGATAACTCAGGGGCGGGCGCTGGGATTCCTGGCTCATCGGGCGGCGGGGCAAGGGAAAAGAAGGCTGTGGATGGTAGCCCCGCGTTCCGGGACTGTAAACCGTGAATACGGGATATGCTATCGTACCCCGCTTGCAAGCCCAAGCTCACGGCCCGTGTTGAACATGATCCAGGACGCCCGCGGTTTTTCCCTTTTCCATCGGCTCGGCCTCGTCTTCGCCGGGCTTTGTTTCGCACTGACGCTGCTGCCCCGTCCCGCGCATGCAGTGCTGGTGAACAACCTCTATAAGGACAGCGTCGCGGTGGCCACCCGCGACCGGGATGAACGCCTCGACGCCTTCAAGCAGGCGCTCGCCCAGGTGCTGGTCAAGATGACCGGGGACGGTCAGGTGTCGGCCCAGCCGAACGTGGCCAATCTGCTCGACACCGCCACGCGTTACGTGCAGCAGTACGTTTATCAGGAAGCGCCCGGCGGGCAGGGCTACAACCTGACCATCACCTTCGACGGCAAGGCGCTGACCCGCGATCTGGTCGACCTGGGCCTGCCGGTCTGGCCGGCGGAACGGCCCGCGACCCTGCTGTGGCTGGGGGTCGAAAACCAGGGGCAGCGGTCCATAGTGAGCGGTTCCAGCAGTTCGACGGCGGCCCAGGCCGCGCAACAGGCGGCCCAGGCGCGCGGTGTGCCGATTCTGCTGCCGCTGATGGATCTGCAGGACAAGGCGCAGGTTTCCTATTCGGATATCGCCGGCGGTTTCTACGACGACGTGCTGAAGGCCTCGCAGCGCTACAAGGCGGACGACGTGCTGGTCGCGCGGGTGCAAAACCAGGCCGGCGGCTGGGTCGGCCGCTGGCATCTGTCCATCAACGGCCGGACCGACGACTGGCAGGACAGCGGAGCGACTCTGCAGGCCGTGGTGCAGGACGGCATCAACCAGTTGTCCGACCGCCTGGCGGCGCGCATGGCCTCGTCCGGGACGACGGACCAGGCCTCTGCCCTGGAGGTTTCCGTCAAGGGTATCGACACCCTGAGCCAATACGTGAAGGTACGCGATTACCTCAAGCAGGTCGGCCTGATTACCCTGGTGCGCGCCGTTATCGTGAAACCCGACGAGGTGGTCTATCTGGTCAGGTCGCGCGGAACCCCCAAGGACCTGGAGCGGGTATTGCTGCTCGGGGACACCCTGCAGAAGGCGCCGACTCCCGCTCCCGAGAGCTTCGCGCCAGCGATGCCGTCGCCCACGCCATCGGCGAATAACGCGCCGGGCACGCAGCCTGCAGCCCCGGCGGCGCAGCAGGCCCCGATGCAGCCGGTCATCCTGCACTTCATGCTGCAATAGTGAGCCCACGCGACATACCGAATCTGATCACCTTCCTGCGTCTGGCTCTCGTTCCCCCTACGGTCGCTTTCCTGTTTCTGGGGGATTTCGGCCGGGCGCTGGTGTTGTTCGCCGTCGCCGGCCTGTCCGACGGCCTGGACGGTTTCCTCGCCCGGCGTTTCGACTGGGGGTCGCGGCTCGGCGCCTTCCTCGACCCGCTGGCGGACAAACTGCTCATGCTGGGCACCTATCTGGCCCTCGGCTGGCGCGAAATGCTGCCGTTGTGGCTGGTGGGGCTGATCGTGCTGCGTGATGTGGTGATCATGGGCGGGGCGGTCGCTTACCATTTCAAGACCCATCGCCTCGAGATGGCGCCGATGCGCATCAGCAAGATCAATACCGCGCTGCAGGTGCTGCTGGTCATCCTGGTGCTGGCCGGGGTGTTCTGGCCGGCGATCGAACCGGTGGTGCAGGGGCTGATCTGGATCGTGGCGCTGACCACCCTGGCCAGCGGCGTGCAGTATGTCCGGGTATGGAGCCGCCGTGCCGCGCAGGAAGAGGAGGGGGCATGATCGACAACAGCCGTCTGATGTTCTGGTTCGTCCTGGCGCTGGTCGGGGCGGTGCTGGTATACCTGCTGGCGCCCATCCTGACGCCGTTCATCGCCGGGGCGCTGCTGGCCTATCTCGGCGATCCGCTGGCCGACCGCCTGGAGGCCCGCAAGCTGTCGCGCACCGCTTCCGTCATCGTGGTCTTCGTGCTGCTGCTGGGCGGCGTGCTGGCGCTGCTGGTGCTGATCGTGCCGGTGTTGGAGTCCCAGCTCCTCGATCTGATCCGCAAGATGCCGGAATGGCTCGGCTGGCTGAACGCACAGCTCAAGCCCTGGCTGGAGTCGCATCTGGGCATCAAGGCGGTGCTGCCGGACCCGACAGAACTTAAATCCATGTTGCAGAGCCACCTGGCCGGGGCGGGCAGCCTGGCCAAGGTGGCGCTGGATACGCTGGGGCGCTCCGGGGCGCTGCTGTTCAGCTGGCTGGCGAACCTGTTTCTGATCCCGGTGGTGACCTTCTACCTGCTGCGCGACTGGGACCGGCTCATGGCTCACTTGCGCGAGTTGCTGCCGCGGCGGGCCGAGCCGATCGTCACCGCCCTGGCACGGGAGTCGGACGAGGTGCTGGCGGCCTTTTTGCGCGGGCAGTTCCTGGTCATGCTCGCCCTGGGGGCGATTTATTCCATCGGCCTGTGGCTGGCAGGCCTGCAGTTCGCCCTGTTGATCGGCATGCTGGCCGGCCTGGTCAGTTTCGTGCCCTACATGGGCTTTATCGTCGGCATCGTGGTGGCCGGGCTCGCCATGTTCCTGCAGACCCAGGAATGGCTGGAGCTGTGGAAGGTGCTGCTGGTGTTCGGCATCGGGCAGGCCCTGGAGGGCACCGTGCTGACCCCGCTGCTGGTGGGAGATCGCATCGGGCTGCATCCGGTGGCGGTGATTTTCGCCGTCCTGGCCGGCGGCCAGTTGTTCGGTTTCTTCGGCGTGCTGCTGGCCCTGCCGGTTGCCGCCGTGATCGCCGTTCTGCTGCGTTACCTGCACCGGACCTATAAGCACAGCGGTTTGTACGGCAGCGCCTCGCCCTCGAAGTCGGAGGAGTGATGGCCGAACAGTTGGCGCTCAACGTCGGCCTGCGCGACAGCGCGGTGTTCGAAACCTATTACGCGGGGCCCAACCGGCCGGTCGTCGGCGCGCTGCAGGCCCTGGGGCTGGGGCGGGGCGAGCTGCAGATCTTTTTATGGGGCGGTGCCGGCGCGGGCAAGAGCCACCTGCTGCAGGCCGTCTGCCATCTGGCGGCCGGCGAGGGGCCGGGTGCGGTATTCCTGCCCCTGCGGACGCTGGGGGTGCATGGACCGGACATCCTGGACGGCATGCTCGGGCGCGGCGTGATCTGCCTGGACGATGTGGATGCGGTGCTGGGCGATCCGCAGTGGGAGCGGGGCCTGTTCAATCTCATCAACGATCTGCGTCTGCACGAGCAGCCGCTGCTGATGAGCGCGGCGCTGAGCCCGGTCCACTTGCGTGCCGGCCTGCCCGATCTGGCGTCACGATTGCAGTGGGGGGCGGTTTTCCAGCTGCATCCCCTGGACGACGAGGCCAAGCTGGAGGCCCTGAGCCAGCGTGCCCAGGCGCGCGGTCTGGCCCTGCCCGTCGAGGCGGGACGCTATCTGCTGCACCGTTATCCGCGTGATCTGGGTACGCTGCTGGGGGTGCTGGACCGGCTGGATGCGGCGAGCCTGGCGGCTCAGCGCCGGTTGACCGTTCCCTTCATCAAGCAGGTGTTGGGCGGGGATCTCTGAACGCTCTTAGTTAGCTTAGTGGGATTGTTTCGCGCATTTATGGGCGTGCGTTTCTAATAGACTTTTATCTCAATGCGCGAGCCGGGTTCTTTGCTCGCCCAAAGAACCCGGCGGAAGAAAGGGCGCCCCACGGCCGCGCTGTACCAACGCGCTGCCTCCTTGGTGCGTCGGCATTCGTGCATTCCTGCACATCACCTTCACACCCCGCGGTCTGACCGGAGGTCTTTCGACAGGCCATCCCTGGCCTGACGAAAGACGCGCGTGATCCGTCACGCGCCCTGACGGCTCCTGGTCAGTCCATTGCGGGGCGTTCCGGGCGCGGCCAACGGGGATTAATCGGTGAAGCGTCAGGTGTGAAGAGCCAAACCAAAAGACGGGGTGTAGAGAGGCCTCATTGGGCGCTGTCGCGCAGGCTGCGGGCCTTGAGCCGGGTGAACAGGACGGCGCCGATGAACAGCAGCAGGCTGGCGATGATCTCCGCAATGCCCCAGGGGCGCGACGCGCTGCCGGCTGCGTTCCATACCCCGATGGTGAAATAGAACAATGCCGCCATGCTGATCCAGGCATGGGTATAGGGTCTGGCGGCGACCAGTCCCGGCAGCCCCGCGACCAGCGGGGTGAGCAGGAGCAGCAGCAGGAAGCTGCGCAGACCGAGGTGGGGCCCCGTGACCGGCAGCAGGATCTGCAGCGCCAGGCTGAGGGTCACGCCCGCGACGCCGGCAAGCGTCATCCAACGGGTCAATGCCAACATCAGGCCAGCATCCTGGCAAAGCCCGCCAGGCGCCGCCCCAGCGCCAGGCAGAGCTGTTTTTCCTCGTCGCTGACCGGTGCCTTGCTGTCCGGGCCAGCGGTATGGCTGGGGCCGTAAGGGGTGCCGCCGCTGCGGGTGGTGAGCAGGGCGTTTTCCGTGAACGGCAGGCCGGTGATCAGCATGCCGTGATGCAGCAGCGGGAGCATCATGGACAGCAGGGTGGTCTCCTGGCCGCCGTGCAGGGTGGAGGTGGAGGTGAACACGGCCGCCGGTTTGCCCGACAGCGCACCCGAGAGCCACAGGCCGCTGGTCTGGTCGAGGAAATACTTCATCGGGGCGGCCATGTTGCCGAAGCGGGTGGGGCTGCCCAGCGCCAGGCCGGCGCAGTCGCGCAGGTCGTCCTGGGTCGCGTAGGGTGCGCCTTCCGGCGGTACCTCGGGATCCACGGCCTCGCAGGTGGTCGAGACGGGCGGCACGGTGCGCAGGCGGGCCTGCATGCCGTCGACTTCCTCCACGCCGCGCGCGATCAGGTTGGCCATGCGGGCCGTCGCGCCGTAGCGGCTGTAATACAGCACCAGGATATCGGCCATGGTCAGAGGATTCCCAGCACGTTTTCGGGGGGACGGCCGATCGCCGCCTTGCCGTGGGCGACCACGATCGGGCGCTGCAGGAGTTTGGGGCGCTGGACCAGGGCGTGAATCAGGGTTTCCCGCGTCAGACCGGGGTCGTCCAGGCTTGCTTCTTTATACTCAGCCTCGTTGGTGCGCATCAGTTCGCGGGGGTCGAGGCCCAGCAGGTCGAGCAGGTGAGCGATCTCTTCAGCGTTCGGCGGCGTCTTGAGATATTCGATGACATGCGGATGGATGCCGCGTTCCTCGAGCAGTTTGAGCGTTTCCCGCGACTTGGAGCAGCGCGGATTGTGGTAGATGACGACTTCGTTTTCGCTCATGATATTCAATACTCTCCTTGACGCTCTGTGTGCCTGGTGCTAGCGTTTTTTCAAATATACGAACGGCCGATGCATTATAAAGACGCGGCGTTGACTCGAACCACCCTAATCATACCTGTGCAACAGAAGTTGCCCGTACGTCAAATAGCACTCCTGTTCCTGCTGACGTTGATCGTGGCGGGATGTGCCGGTGCGCCGGTGCAAGAGATGTCGGATGCGCGTCAGGCGCGCCAGGCCGCCGTGGCCGCAGGGGCGCCGCAACATGCCGCAGCGGTTTTCGAACAGGCCGAAACGGCGCTGCATCATGCCGAAGAGGCATTGCATATCCAGGATTACGACACCGCGCATGAGCAGGCGGCGCGCGCCAAGGACCTGTACATAGAAGCGCGCGTTGCCGCGTTGCGTGCCCGCGGTAGCCCCTGATTCCATTTCTTGACAGGGGTTTTGAGGGGGTGTTAGCTTTCCGACAGCCGTTCTCGAACTCTAATTACCACCCGAAAAGAATAGGAGCGATTTTATGAAATCAACCCTCCTGAAACTCTTGGCCGTGAGTATGCTGGCCATGGGCTTGGCAGTAGGTTGCGCAACCACCAGCGAGCAAGCTACCGAAGCGGCTCCTGCGGGCAGCCAGGCTGCGGCCGAACAGGCCATCAACGCCGCCAAGGCATCCCTCGCTGAAGCCAAGAAGCTGGGTTTCGAGTGGACCACCGGCGTGAATCTCCTGAAGGACGCCCAGAAGGCTTATGACGCAGGCGATTATGCCAAGGCCGAAGAACTCGCCAACAAGGCCAAGAAGATGGGTGACGGCGGCGTGAACCAGTATTACCTGAATCAGGCCAAGTTCAAGATCGATGAATACAAGAAAATGAACAACCTGAGCGCCGAGCAGCAGGATCTCCTGAAGCAGGCCGAGGAAGCCTACGCAAACAGCGAAGGCAAGAAGGCCTACGATCTGGTCATGAAGATCGGTGCCATGTCCGCGGCGAAGATGATGAGCTACACCGTGATGCACGGTGACAACCTCTGGAACATCGCCAAGATGCCGTCCACTTACGGCAACCCTTACGAGTGGCCGCTGATCTACAAGGCCAACGCCGGCAAGATTCATGATCCCGACCTGATCTACCCCGGTCAGGTGTTCGCCATCAACCAGAGCCCGACTCAGGCCGAGGTCGACAAGGCGGTCGATCACGCCAAGCATCGCGGCGCCTGGAAGCTCGGCGAGCCGACCGCTTCCGACACATGAGGCTGGATTTCAAACGTCTGCTCCAATTCGTGACTGCGGTAGTGCGGCGCTTCAATGACGATGGTTGTCTGCGCATGTCCGCGGCCCTCTCGTACACCGCGCTGTTGTCGCTCGTGCCGCTGGTGACCGTGGTGCTGTTGTTTTTATCCACACGCCCGGAATTCGAAAGCATCGGCAATCGGATCATCGACCTGGCGCTTGAACATCTGATGCCGACCTCCGGCCAGGTGATTCACGATTATCTGCTGGGATTTACCTCCAAGGCCTCCAAACTGACCCTGCCGGGTATTTTCGGGCTGCTGGTAACGGCCTTGATGACGTTGTTCACGATCGATATGGCCTTGAACACGATCTGGCGCTCGACCCGCCATCGCAACGTGTTGACGGGATTCCTGGTCTACTGGGCGATTCTGACCCTGGGCCCGTTCCTGATCGGCGGCGGGTTCGTGATCACCTCCTACCTCACCACCCTGTCGCATGGCTATTTCAGCAGTTACAGCCCGGGCTGGCTGAACACCATGCTGATTCGCATTCTGCCCGGTTTGCTGGAGACCGCTGCATTCACCATGTTGTATCTGGCGGTGCCACGGGCACGGGTCCAGTTCAAGCATGCCCTGGTCGGGGGTGTGCTGGCAGCGGTCCTGTTCGAACTCGCCAAAAAGGGATTCGTGCTTTATGTAACGCATTTCCCCGGCTACGAAGCGATCTACGGCGCATTTTCCGCCATCCCGATCTTTTTGTTATGGGTTTACATCTCCTGGGCGATTATCCTGCTGGGCGCACAGGTTGTGTTCTGCCTGAGCCATGATTGCCTGTCCCATCACATTCAGCGCAGCGAGTCGGCCATGACCCTGGTCGATGCCTACCGGGTGGTGGGATTGTTGTGGGAGGCGCAGCAAAAAGGCGAAGCGCTTGCGGTTTCCCAGTTGTCGACGCGCGAGCCTCAGCTAACCCAGGATGCGACGCGCCGGGTCCTCGAACGGCTGCAATTGCTACAGTACGTCATTCGTTCCCAGGCGGGCAGGTGGGTATTGAGCCGCGACCTGCATGCGGTCAGCCTGCACGAACTCTACGAGCATGGCGGGTTTATGCTGCCGACGCTGCACGGTCCCTGGCGGGAGCGCGATGTCTGGAACCGGCGTCTGGCGGAGCGTCTGGATAGCATCTCGGATGAACTTTCCCGCGCCCTCGACGTCCGTTTGGCGGACATGTATCTCCCCGAACAGCCGACGCCTGCCTCCTCTGCCGACGAAGAGCCTGAATCTTCATGAGCGACTGCCGGCGGTATCGGGTTTCGGGTCGGGTGCAGGGCGTGTTTTATCGCGCCTCCGCTCAGGCGCAGGGGCAGGCGCTCGGTCTCTCCGGCTGGGTGCGCAACCTGCCCGATGGCGATGTGGAGGCAGTGGCCTGCGGCGCCGAGCCTCAGCTCGAGGCCTTCGAACGCTGGCTGGCGCAGGGACCGCCTCACGCCGTGGTGGATCTTGTGCAGACTCGTGTAGCGCATCCCGAGGAAACCGCGTCGATCGCGACCTCGGACTTCGAGATCAAAAGGACACTAATCTGATGTTGCAACCTTCCACCCTGGCGAATGGCAAACACCTCGGGCTCGACGAGGTCCTCGACGACCTGGTCGGCGACGGGATGCTGGAGAACGAAAAGGCGGCCATGCTGAAGCGCGTGGTGCTGCCGCAGGAACGCCGGGAGAAACACCCCCTGTCGGTGGTTGCGGAACGCGGCTGGCCGAATCTGCGCGATCCGAAAACCACCCTGTCGCTGGAATTCCTGAGTCAGTGGCTGGCCGAACGCAGCGATCTGCCGTATCTGCGCATCGATCCGCTGCGCCTGGACGTGCGCGCCATCACCGGCGTCATGTCCTATGCCTATGCGGCGCGTTTCAACATTCTGGCCGTCAAGGTGGAAGACGAGAGCGTGACGATCGCCTGCACCACGCCCTATCAGGGCGAGTGGGTCGAGGAGCTGTCGCAGTTGCTCGGCAAGCAGATCAAACGGGTGATCGCCAATCCCGAGGACATCAAGCGCTATCTGCTGGAGTTCTACACCCTGTCGCGCTCCGTCATCGGCGCCACCCAGGAGGACAGCAGGGGCGCGCCCGGCGCCGGTATCCAGAACCTCGAGCAGCTCATGGAGCTGGGCCGGCGCGGCCAGCTGGACGCCAACGACCAGCACGTGGTCAGTATCGTCGACTGGCTGCTGCAGTACGCCTTCGATCAGCGCGCCAGCGATATTCATCTGGAACCGCGCCGCGAACATGCCAACGTCCGCTTTCGTATCGACGGTGTGCTGCATCAGGTCTATCAGATCCCCAGCGCCGTCATGGCCGCGGTGACCAGCCGTATCAAGATCCTCGGGCGCATGGACGTGGCCGAAAAACGCCGGCCCCAGGACGGCCGCATCAAGACCCGTTCGCCGGACGGGCGCGAGGTGGAGCTGCGACTCTCGACCATGCCGACCGCCTTCGGCGAAAAGCTGGTGATGCGTATTTTCGATCCCGAGGTGCTGGTCAAGGATCCGCATGCCCTGGGATTCAGCAACGCCGACGTCGAAACCTGGCGCTCGCTTATCCATGAGCCGAACGGGATTCTGCTGGTGACGGGGCCGACCGGCTCGGGCAAGACCACGACCCTGTATTCGACGCTCAAGGAGCTGGCCCGCCCTGAGGTCAACGTGTGCACGGTGGAGGATCCGATCGAGCTGCTCGATGCGAGCTTCAATCAGATGCAGGTGCAGCACAACATCGGCCTGGATTTCGCCAGCGGCATGCGCACCCTGCTGCGCCAGGATCCGGACATCATCATGGTCGGCGAGATCCGCGACCTGGAGACCGCCGAAATGAGCATCCAGGCCGCGTTGACCGGCCATCTGGTGTTTTCCACCCTGCACACCAACGACGCGCCTTCCGCCATCACCCGCATGCTGGATCTGGGCGTGCCGCCCTATCTGCTCAATGCCACCCTGTTGGGCGTGCTGGCACAGCGTCTGGTGCGCACCCTGTGCCCGCACTGCAAGCGTCCCGGCGAAGTGGATGTCGCGGCCTGGCAGGAGCTGGTCAATCCGTGGAAGGTGGCGCCGCCCAAGACGGCCTACGAACCGGTCGGATGTCTGGAATGCCGGCAGACGGGTTACATGGGGCGGGTGGCGGTCTACGAGCTGTTGCCGGTCAGCAAGACGATCCGGGCTCATATCAAACCGGATACCGATCTCGACGAACTGGGCCGCATCTGTCTCAAGGACGGCATGAAGCCGCTGCGCATCAACGGCGCCCAGAAGGTGGCGGCCGGCCTGACCACCATCAGCGAGGTGATGAAGGTCGCCGCACTGGAACACCAGCACTAGCGCCCGTCTCTGAAGCGGGCGCCGCTTGCCGATGCGCGCGGCTTCAGTTCTTCAGCCGGTCTTTCAAAAAGCCGATCAGTTCCGCCATCGGGACCTGCATGCTGTCCGTGTCGCGGCGGCCCTTGTATTCCACCTCACCGGCGTCCAGGCCGCGTTCCCCGAGCACCACCCGATGCGGAATGCCGATCAGTTCCATGTCGGCGAACATGACGCCGGGCCGCGCGTCACGGTCGTCCAGCAGCACTTCGATGCCGGCATCCAGCAGGGTGTCGTGCAGTTGCATGACGGCCTCGCGCAGGCGCTGCGACTTGTGCATGTTGATCGGGACGAGCACGACCTGGAAGGGGGCGATGGCTGCGGGCCAGATGATGCCCTGCTCGTCGTGATTCTGCTCGATGGCGGCCGCCACCACGCGCGAGACGCCGATGCCGTAGCAGCCCATGGTGGTGATCACCGGCTTGCCCTCCTCGTCCAGGACGCTGGCCTGCAGGGTCTCGCTGTACTTGCGGCCGAGCTGGAAGATGTGTCCCACCTCAATGCCGCGCACGATGGATAGCGTGCCGTTGCCATCGGGGCTGGGATCGCCGGCCACCACGTTGCGCAGGTCGGCCACCTGCGGCAGCGCCACGTCGCGCCCCCAGTTGATGCCGAAGTAATGCTTGCCGTCGGTGTTGGCGCCGGCCGTAAAGTCGGCCAGCCCCGCGACGCTGCGGTCCACGATGCAGGGAATGGGCAGGTTGACCGGACCGAGCGAGCCCGGTCCCGCGCCGATCGCGGTACGAATCTCCGCCTCGCTGGCGAAACACAACGGCGCGGCAACCTCGGGCAGTTTTTCCGCCTTGATGGCGTTAAGCTCGTGATCGCCGCGCACCAGCAGGGCGACCAGGTCCGCGTCGCTCTCTTCGGCGGCATGCACGATCAGGGTTTTCACCGTGCGTTCGACGGGCACGTCGAACCGGGTGACCAGATCATCGATGGTGCGGGCGTCGGGGGTATCGACCAGACGCAGTTCTTCGCCGGCTTCGGGCTGGGCGTGCTGCGGCGCCACGGCTTCGGCGAGCTCGACGTTGGCCGCATAGCCGCCGCTGTCCGAGAAGGCGATGGCGTCCTCGCCTGAAGCGGCGAGGACGTGGAATTCATGGGAAAGACTGCCGCCGATGCTGCCGGTATCCGCATGCACGGCGCGGAAATCGAGACCCAGGCGAGTGAAGATCCGGGTGTAGGTCTCGTACATCACCTGGTAGGTTTCGTTCAGTGAGGCCTCGTCGAGATGAAAGGAATAGGCATCCTTCATCAGGAATTCGCGGGCTCGCATGACCCCGAAACGCGGGCGGATCTCGTCGCGGAACTTGGTCTGTATCTGGTAGAAGTTCACCGGCAGCTGCTTGTAGCTCTTGAGCTCGCGCCGGGCCAGATCGGTGATGATCTCCTCGTGCGTCGGGCCATAGCAGAACTCGCGGTCGTGGCGGTCCTTGAGGCGCAGCAGTTCGGGTCCGTACTGATCCCAGCGGCCGGATTCCTGCCACAGCTCGGCAGGCTGTACCGAGGGCATCAGTACCTCAAGCGCCCCGGCGCGGTCCATCTCCTCGCGCACGATGCGTTCCACCTTGCGCAGCACCCGCAGCCCGTAGGGCATCCAGGTATACAGGCCGGAGGCCAGGCGGCGGATCAGACCGGCACGCAACATGAGCTGATGGCTGACGATCTCGGCGTCGGCCGGGGTTTCTTTGAGCGTGGCAAGGGGGTAGCGGGATACGAGCATGGGTTGGTTTCCGTGAGACGGGCAGGCGGGGGCGCCGCCGGCCCGGTGCGGTCGGTTTAGGGTTCTAGTGCAATAGCAGGCCGTTGTTGTCGCTCAGGCGAGTACGAGAGAAGGAAAAATCGGGCGAGGAAGCGCAGTTTACTTGAGTGTAAATGAGCATTTTGAGCCTGATTTTGACGCCCTATCGTGCCGTATGCGTAGACAACAAAGGTCTGCTAGAAGGTTGAGCCGTTCCAGCCCCAGTAGCGACGGGGAGCATCGGCGAATTCGATATAGGTGCGGTCGGCCGGCACGCCCAGCCGGGTCTCGATCAGCTCGCTGAGACCCTTGGACAGCCCGGCCGTGGCCGATTCGGGCAGGCCGATGCTCTTGAGCTCCACGAAGGCCAGCGGTTCCGGGCTGCCGGCGAACAGCATGCGTTCGTTCGGTACCAGGCGCACCATGACGTAGGACTCGGGTTTGCCCAGCGCCTGGGCGACGTGGGCCGAGAGTTCGTCGAGCAGTTCGCTGTAGTCGGCATCGCTTTGCAGCACATTGCTTTCGATGGAAATCAGGGGCATGACCGTGTCGTTGCCTTAGTTGCAGTATTTCTGGATGTCTTCCTGGGCCTTCTTGACCATGTCGCTGCGTTCCGCGTCGGATACGTAGCGCTGCTGGTCGCCGTCACGCATCATCACGCGGCGGCCGCCCTGCAGGGCCTTGAGGTTCTGCTGGGCGATTTCGCAGTTGCGCTTTTTCTGATCGGCCTCCGCCTTTTTCTGGGCGGCGGCCTGCTCCGCGCTTGGCTGATTCTGGGCGGGTTTACCGCCTTCCTTGGACTTGGTCTTATCAGCGTTCTGGTCTGTGCCTTCGCCGGCATTGCCGGTATCGCCGGGCGCAGCCCGGGTCGTGGTCGCGGCGCCGGGCGCGATGTTGATGTCAAGCTCCTGATAGTTCTTGACGTGCTCGGGCGGCTGCTGGCTGTAGTGGACGTTGCCGTTGGCGTCTATCCATTTGAACACGACGGCCAGCGCGGGCGTGGCGACCAGCGTGAGACCGAGTAGCCCCAGGCGGGCAATGCGTAGCGTGTTGGGCATTCCGACTCCTGACACAGAGGTGAAACCGCACCTAGTTTAACGTAGGTGACACGCGCCGTGTATCGGTCAGCGGCAACAGGCATCGTCTATGCTTATTTTGATATTTGTCACCCGCCAGGGGTTGCAAAAAAGAATATAAGAAATTACTAATATACCAACCTGTTCACTCAACCATGTTTCCGGCCGTCAGACCGGCGGCATGGTTTTGAGAGTTGCTTCGAATAACTCAAAAAATCGGGAAAAGAGCTGATGCGACCCATGTGTAGACGATTTTGGCCACTGATGCGGGCCGGGTTAACCCCTTTGCTGCTGGGGTTGGCCATGCCGGCAGCCTTTGCGGAGCCGGCCGCACGCCAGCTGGGATTTACCGAGGCCGTTCAGATGGCCCTGCAGCAGACACCGGAGATGATGTTGGCGCGCGCCAAGCTGACGGAGGCACGTGGCGGCCTCAAGGAGGCCCGCGGCCACGGCCTGCCGAGCCTGACCCTGTCCGAGGCCGGGATGGGGAGCGACAATGCCCTGAACGTTTTCGGCATGAAGCTGAACCAGCGTCAGGCCACCTTCAACGATTTCGGGGCGGGGCAGTTCACCGGCCCGGCCAGCCTGTTCGTCGCCCCGGACAATCTCAACTACCCGGGGTATTACCGTAACTACCAGACCAAGCTGCAGCTGGACGTGCCGATCTTCAACGGCGGCAAGATCCTGGGCTACGTGCAGCAGGCCGAGGCCTATGTGCGCGCCGCCCGCAAGGGAGACGAAATGGCGCACCAGCAGGTCATCCTCGAGGTGCTCAAGGCCTACGAGGGGGTGCGTGCCGCGCAGGCCTTCGTGGGCGTATCCCAGAAGGCGGAACAGGCGGCGCAATCCTACGTCAAGACCACCAACAACCTGTTCAATCGCGGGGTCGTGTCCAAGAGCGAGCAACTGACCGCGCAACTCAACCTGGGCGATACCCAGCTCAAGGCGCGTCAGGCGCAGATCCAACTGGGCAACACCCTGACCCAGCTGCGCATCCTCACCGGCCTGTCGTCGGATCGGCCCATTTCGGTCGAAGCGGTGATGCCGCCGCCCATGCCCCAGGGGTCGCTGGACGGCGTGATCAAAACGGCACTGACCAACAACCCCGGCATTGCCGCGCTTCAGGCGCAGTTGCGGGCCGCGCAGGCCGGGGTGACGGTCGCGCGCGCCGATTACATGCCGCACTTCAATATGCAGCTCAGCCGCGAGTGGAACCAGGAAACGCTGGGCGGCGGTTTCCATAACCAGTCCAACACGGTGGCCGGGGTGCTGTCCTGGAAGCTGCTGGACCTCGGCAGCCGCGGCGGCGCTTACGACCAGGCTCAGGCCCGGCGCATCCAAGCCGAGGCCAGGCTCCACGAAATGCGGAACAAGCTGACGCTGCAGGTGGACAAGGCCTGGCGTGACGCGCAACTGGCGGATGAACGCGTGCAGGTGAAGTCCCTGGCGGTCGAGCAGGCCGAAGAGGCCGAGCGCCTCGAACGCCTGCGTTACGAAAAAGGCATTTCCACGCTGACGAACCTGCTGTCGGCCCAGGCGCAGCTCGACAAGGCGCGGGCCGACCTGATCGCCGCCCACTATCAGCAGATCATGCAGCGCGCCGGCCTGCAGATGGCGATGGGCTCGCTCGACCTGAAGCTGTTCGCCCAGTGACCCCTATCAAGGAAAAGAACTCCAGGAGTAACAATCCATGAGCATCAAGATTTCCCCCATCCGATATCTGACGGTGGCTGTATTCGCCATGACCGCCGTTCTGCTCAGCGCCTGCGGCGGGTCCGACAAGGAGGCGACCGAGGCCGGCCGGCCGGCGGTTGCGGTCCAGCTCATGACGCTCGATGCGCAGAAACTGCCGATCTACGCCTCGTTGCCCGGCACGGTGGTACCGGCCGACCAGGTCCAGATTTCCTCCCGGCTGATGGGCTACGTGCGCGATCTGAAGGTGCATGAAGGCCAGGCGGTCGAGGCCGGCCAGGTGTTGCTGAACATCGATCCCACCGACATCAAGGGCGGCATCAATCAGGCGCGCGCCCAGGTTGCGCAGGCCAAGGCCGCCCTGGACGAGGCCGAGTCGAACTATCGGCGCTTCAAGGACCTGTACGAGCAGAAGGCGATTCCGAAACAGGAGTTCGAAAAGGTCCAGACCGGTTATCAGGTGGCCAAGAGCCAGTACGAGGTGGCCATGTCCGCGTTGAAGACGGCCCAGTCGCAGCTCAAGTATGCCGAGGTCCGGGCGCCGTTCAGCGGTATCGTGGTGAGCAAGATGGTGCAGGACGGCACGCTGGCCGCCCCGGGCCACCCGCTGTTGACCCTGGAAAATCCCAAGCACCTGCAGGTTCAGGTCCAGGTGGATGGTCAGGTCTTCCAGCACATGTGGCTGGGCCAGAAGCTCGATGTGGAGGTCGATGGCCCCGATATGCAGATCCAGCGCATCGAGGGTTCGGTTGAGCGCATGGTGACCGCCGCCGATCCGGTGACCCATACGCACCTGGTCAAGATCGGCCTGCCCGAAAACGCCCAGGTGGCGAGCGGCGGATTCGCCCGCGTGCATGTGCAGGTCGGCGAAGAGTCGGGCGTGACCGTGCCCGCGTCCGCGATTCACGTGCGCGCCGGCATCCAGGGCGTATTCGTGGTCGACAAGGACAACCGCAGCTACTTCCGCATGGTGCGTCTCGGCGAGCAGCTGCCGCAGGGCGTGGTGATACTGTCCGGCCTGCAGCCCGGCGAACAGGTGGTGCTGAAGTCCGCGTCGCCGCTCGATAACGGCACGCCGGTCAAGACCGAGACCGTGCCGCAGGAACAGGCGCCCGCCGGCGAGGATCAGACGCCGCCGGCCGAACCGCAGGATCAGTCCCCGGAAAAAAAGAATGACAACAACGGAGGCAACGCATGAGTGCCGGCGAAGATCAAAAGCTCAACAGCGCGGGTAAGCTCGCCCGCGCTTTTATCGAGTCCAAGATCACCGCATTGATCATGCTGGCGCTGACCCTCTGGGGTCTGCTCGCCATTTCCGTCACGCCCCGCCTGTACAACCCCGAGATCGTGGTGCCGGCGGCGCAGATTATCGTCGTGCGGCCGGGCAGCAGCCCGCTGGAGGTCCGCAATCAGGTGGTCAAGCCGCTCGAGGCTTTGATGGCCAGCCTGAAGGGCGTGAAGCACACCTTCGGCTACGCCTTGAACGACATGGGCGTGGTCACGGTGCAGTTCGAGGTGGGGGCGGACGAGGAGAAAAGCCTGGTCACCCTCTACAACCAGATCATGCGCAACATGGACCGGCTGCCGCCCGGCACCATGCAGCCCATCGTCAAGAGCATCGGCATCACCGATGTGCCGATCGTGACCCTGACGCTGTCCTCGCATCAGGTCGGCAACGTGGCCTTGCGCGAGATCGCCGAACGCATGCTGGCCCAGCTGCGCAACATCCCCAACGTCGGCGACAGCAAGGTGATCGGCGGCCAGCCCAAGGCGGTCAATGTCTGGATCGACCCGCAGAAGCTGGCGGCGGTGGGCATCAGCCTGGATCAGGTCACCAAGATGCTGGAGGGCTCCAATGTCGTGTTGCCCGCCGGCAAACTGGTCCATTCCAACCGCGAGGTGCCGCTGCGGGTCACCGCGGCGTTCGGTAACGTCGAGGAACTGGGCAATATCGTGATCGGGGCGCCGCAGGGACGGCCCGTTTACCTGAAAAACGTCGCACACATCGAGGAAGGTCCCGCTCATCAGGACAGTTTCTCGACCTTTGCCTTCGGCCATGCCATGGCGAAGGAGGGCAAGCGCGTGGGTGACCAGGTGCCTGCGGTGACCCTGGCCATCGGCAAGCGTGCCGGCACCAATGCCGTGGTGGTCGCCGACGAGGTGCTGGGCAAGCTGAAGCGCCTCGAGCGCGAGGTGGTGCCTGAAGGCGTAAATGTGACCGTAACACGCAACTATGGGGTGCGTGCCGACGATGCGGTGAACACCCTGATGGAACACCTGGTGGTGGCCATCGCGGTGGTCATGTTCATTCTGCTGTTCTTCCTGGGCTGGCGCGAGGCGGTCATCGTCACCCTCACGGTGCCTCTGACCCTGTTCGTGGTGCTGGGCGTGGGGTGGATCATCGGTCAGACGATCAACCGGATCTCGCTGTTCGCGTTGATTCTGTCGCTGGGGCTTTTGGTCGATGCGGCGATCGTGGTGATCGAGAACATCCATCGCCATCTGCATCACAGCCGGACCACCGATTTCCGCAGCCTGCTGATCACGGCGACCAACGAAATCGGCAATCCCACCAATATCGCCACCATCGCGGTGATCCTGGCCTTCGTTCCCATGGCCTTCGTGACCGGCATGATGGGGCCGTTCATGCGCCCGATTCCGATCAATGTGCCGGTGGCCATGATCGCGTCGCTGGTGCTGGCCTATATCGTGGTGCCGTGGACGGCCTATCGCTGGCTGAAGAGCAAGGCGATGCTGCACGAGGCGCAGGCCACGCCGACGCTTGAAGAAAAGGACGCCGAGCCGAAGGATATCCTGCACCGCAGCTACGTGAAGGTCATCACGCCGTTGCTGGGCGATGCCAAGAAACGCAACATCTTCTTCGGTGTGGTGGTCGGGTTGCTGCTGCTGTCCATGGTGCAGCCGGCCTGGCAGTTCATCCGCCCCGGCGGCGTGAACGGTCCGGTGAGTCTGCTCGGCGTGCCGCTGCAGATGCTCCCCATGGGTAACGTCAACACCTTCCTGGTCGAGGTCGACACCCCGGCCGGCACGGCGCTGAACGAAACCGCGCGCGTCGCCGACGCCGTGGGCAAGGTGCTGTCCAGGAATCCGTACATCACCGACTATCAGACCTTCGTAGGCATCACCGGACCACTGACCTTTGCGGGCATGGTGCGCGGCGACAACATCCGCCAGGGCAGCAACCTGGCGCAGATCCGGGTGAACCTGGTCAGCCGCCACGATCGGCCCAAGACCAATAACGTCGCCACGGCGGTGTACGACAGTCTCAAGCCGGTGATGGCCGAGTTCCCCACGGCGCGCATCAAGCTGTTCCAGACCCCGCCGGGACCGCCGGTGCAGTCGCAGGTGCTGGCCGAGATCTACGGGCCCGACTATGACAAGCTGCGCGAGACAGCAGCGCTGATCCGCCAGGATTTCGAAAAGGTCTACGGGATGATCAACATCGACGATTCCGTGACCGCGACGGTGCCCCAGTACCTGATTCAGGTGAATCAGCAAAAGGCGATCCTGTCCGGCGTGGCGCCCGCCCAGGTCGCGAAGATTATTCACGACTACGTGGTGGGGACCAAGATCGGCACCCTGCACACCGCGCGGGCCCCCGAGCCGGTGGACATCGTCGTGCGTCTGGCGCGCAAGGATCGGGCCTGGATTCAGCAGATCCGTGACCTGACCATCACCAATGCGCAGGGCAAGGAGGTGCCGCTCGGCAGCATCATCCGGGTCATTCCCTCCAATCAGGCCAAGCCGATCATGGATCGCGACCAGCATCCGGTGGTGTACGTAACCGGCGACATGCTCAACCAGAGCCCGGTCTACGCGGTGCTGGCCCTGAACAAGATGCTGGACAACCAGACCCTGCCCAACGGGGTGCATGTCACCACGGCGAATCTGGGCTTCAAGGATGCGCAGCCGAAAGACATCACCCACTACCAGGTGCTGTGGGGCGGCGATATGCGTCTGACGCTGGACGTGTTCCGCGACCTGGGTGCGGCCTTTATCGTGGCGCTGGTGTTCATCTACCTGCTGCTGGTGGCCTATTACCAGTCCTTCATGCTGCCGGTGATCGTGATGGGCGCCATTCCGCTGACCCTGGTCGGTATCTTCCCGGGACACTGGCTGTTCAATATGCCGTTCAACGCCACGTCGATGATCGGGTTTATCGCCCTGGCGGGGATCGTGGTGCGCAACTCCCTGCTGTTGATCGACTTCATCCTCGATTACCGCAGGCAGGGTTATGACCTCAAGGAGTCGGTGATCGAGGCCGGGGCGGTGCGTTTCCGCCCGATCCTGCTGACCGCCCTGGCTATCATGTTCGGCTCGGCGGTCATGGTCGGCGACCCGGTGTTCGGTGGGCTGGCGGTGTCGCTGATCTTCGGCACATTCGCCTCGACCCTGCTGACGCTGGTGGTGATCCCGCTGCTGTACTATCTGTGGCAGCGCGCCCTGCTGGAACGGGGCTGAGCAGGCAACACCGGGCGCCGTCGTGAGGCGGGGTCCGGCCGTCGATCCGGCAGGAAAACAAAAAAGCCCGCTGTTCGTGGAATACGACAGCGGGCTTTTTTTATTGTCCCGGGCTTGCCGTTTTTTCGTGCAAGCCCCAAATGAATCCGACTTTCCGGCTTATTCGGAACGTCCCGGCGGTTTGGGCGGTGGCGGGAAGTTGGCGATTTTCCCGTCGCCACTCGCCTTGTGAATACGGTTCTGGCCTTCCTTGGCGACCTCGTCAATGCGGATGACCGCCTGCAGGGGGATGTAGGTGCGTTTGACGTTCTCGAACTCGCTTTTCAGGCGCTCTTCCGCGGGGTCGACGAGCACCTGTGAGCGTTCCCCGAATATCAGCTCCTCGACTTCCACGAAGGCATACATGCCTGCCTGATCCACCTTGCGGGCATAGAGCTCATAGACCTCGCCCTGGTTCTGAAAGATGACCCGATAAATACGTTTGGCGACCATCCGGTGTGATCCGACGACTATTTCCGGGGATTATACAGGCAACCGCCTGTCGGCCCTCTCCCGCCCCTGGAATGAACTAAGACCGCTGTGAATGGTCTTTGCCGCTAGGACAAAGAGAATTGACGAGGAGGGCTAATGTCCAGCATAGGAGTCGCGGAAACGGGGGGCGGCCTGTCCATGGCCCGGGTGATGATCACCGTGTTGGCGCTGATCTCGTTGGCACTGCTGGTGGCATTGCTGGTGATCGGACATGGTTCTCTGGACGCCTTTTTGATGGTCGCCGATGGAGCCAGCGCGCCGACCGTGACCCTGGTACTGACTGCCGGCGGCTTGGCGGCCATTTCCCTGGGGCTGAACCTGTACCTGCAATACTGCGGCAGTCGTGGCCGACTGCTGAGCCTGATGCTGATATTGGCCATGCTGCCGGTCGCCTTTTCGATCTGGTCGCCGATTCACTACAACAACCGCAAGAACGCCCAGTTGCTGGCGACTGTCCAGCGCCATCTTCAGGACGGTGCGGGTTATCAAGCTGTATATGACGGCATGAAGGCCTGTCTGGATTGGAGCCTGTCGCTGCAGTATTGGCCGGAGGCGCGCCGCCGCTGTGCCCTGAACGTGGCCTACGGCAGTGACCACCGGCCCGACGTGGTCAGGGCGTTGCGACGGCTGGGCTTGCCGACCCGGGAATAGACGCCGATTCGGCCAGCGTTTCCGCTTCCCACGTCCCGCCTTCCAGCAGATGCAGGCGGCGGGTGTGATAGGCGAGCAGGGTGCTGCGATGCCCCACGCTCACGATCGCGACCTCTGGCAGGGCCTCGACGATCAACCGGTACAGCTGCGCCTCGGTCGGTTCGTCCAGCGCGGAGCTGGCCTCGTCCATGAACAGCCAGCGCGGCCGTGTGATCAGGACCCGCGCCATGGCCAGACGTTGCTGTTCCCCCAGGGAAAGCACGTGCGACCAGGGCTGGACCTCCCCGAGCAGTTCGGCGAAGCCGCCCATTCCGACCGCCTCCAGGGCCTGTTGAATCGTGTGATCGTCCGTGGCGAGGTCGGAACGGGGGTAAAGCAGCGCCGTGCGCAGGCTGCCCAGCGGCAGATAGGGTTTCTGCGGCAGGAACAGCATTTCGTCCCGCGGCGGCAGTGCGACTTCCCCGTCACCGAAGGGCCACAGGCCGGCCAGCGCGCGTAACAGGGTGCTTTTGCCGATGCCCGAACGGCCGGTGATCAGCAGCCGTTCCCCCGCCTGGACATCGAGATCCAGGCGCTGGATGATCGGTTGCCCCTTGGGCAGGTAAAGCGTCAGGCCGCGGGTCGCGATGCCGCCGTCCTCCCGGTGCCGCAACTGGTGTTCCGTGGACTGCAGCGATTCCACTTCCTCCATGAGGTTCATGAACCCGCGCAACCGGTCGACCACGGCGTGCCAGTTGGCCAGGCTGTCGTAGCTGTTGGCCAGGTAGGAGAACGAATTCTGCACCTGGGCGAAGGCGGCGCCGACCTGCATGATGTAGCCGAGGCTCACCTTTTTGGCGAAATAGGCGATGGCCGGAAACAGGATGGGCAGGATGATGGCGATCTGGCCGAAGTAGCTGTTCATCCAGTTGAAGGCCTTTTGCCGCAGGATCAGCCGCTTGTAGTTGCCGAACACGGCGTTGAACCGGTCCATGAAGTTCGCCTTTTCGCGTGCCTCGCCGCCGTAGAAGGCCACGGCTTCGCTGTTCTCGCGCAGGCGTACCAGGGAAAAACGAAAGTCCGCCTGCAGCCGCTCTTGGTGGTAGTTCAGGCCGATGAGCGGGTTGCCGATCTTGGCGGCCAGCCAGGTGCCCGCGACCGAGTAGAGCAGGGCGACCCACACCAGGATCCCCGGGAAGTTCTGGTCGTGGCCGCCGATGGGGATGATGAGCTTTTCGGACAGCACCCACAGCAGGCCGATGAAGGCCACCAGGTTGGCGGCGGCGTTCAGCATGCCGGTGAACAGGCTGGTGGTCATGGCGGAAAACGACGACAGATCGTCGGCGATACGCTGGTCCGGGTTGTCCTGGCCGCGCTTGAAGACCTCCATGTGATAGTAGGCGCGCCCGTGCAGGTAGCGGGTGAGATATTCCTGGGTCAGCCAGCGGCGCCAGCGCAGGTCCAGCAGCTGGGTGATATAGGTCTGGTACACACCAAGGACGATGCTGACCAGGGCCAGGATGGTGAATACGCCGATCAGGTGCCAGAACGCGCCCTTGTCGTACTGCTGCATGGCGTTCCAGAACGCGTTGTACCAGTTGGTGATGCGCAGTCCGACGTAGACCTGGGCGACGGTGAAAACCATGATCACCAGCAACAGCCCCCTGGCGCCCCAGCGCTCCTCCGAATGGGTGAAGTAGGGCTTGGCCAGGTGCCAGGCATCGCGAAAAAAGGCGCGGTCGAAACGGGCCTTTTGCTTGGGGGAGGAATACTGCGGTTCGGATCCGGGCTGCATGATGTTTCGGTGATTCGGTATCTGGATATCAGATACGCATGATACAGCCGAGTTCCCCGTGCGTAAGCGGGGAATATTGCCTAGTCGTCTTCCTTGCCGCCGGGCTTGCGCCCTTTGTTGCTGCGGATCAGTTCGCGCAGCATCGCTTCCTGTTCGTTGAAGGAGGGCGGCCGGTCTCCGGATTCACCGGGCCCACTGTCGGCGCCCACGGGTTGATGTCCGCCGCGCTCACGTTCCTTCTGGCGGATGTATGCGTCCAGCTCGCTGTTGTCGTCCGTGTAACGGCCCCGGTAGTCTTTTGGCGGTTCCGTGCCGGAACGCAGGAACTGGTGGACCCGCAGCGCCTTGTTGTACTTCACCACGTACCGGTCGATCCAGAACAGGTCGAAGATCAGCAACAGGACCTCCGCCCCGAAGGGCAGCCAGGCATACGGGCTGTGCGTCCCGAACCAGAAGATCAGGGTGGCGGTGCTCAGCAGCAGATAAAGCAGGCCGCCCAACACGGAGCCGAGATAAAACCGGTGAATGCCGAGCGGGAACAGCACTGCCAGCCCGTAGGCCGCCTTGCTGTGCTTCATGCGACGTGTCAGCTCCGCGTTCAGGGTCTGCAGGCCGGCGCCGCCCAGGTCGAGTTTTTTCCATGCTTCGCTCATGACTCGATATTGTCGCGCAATCGCCATGCGGGCGCGACCGGCGCTTACTATCAGTATCGCTGTGGTTTTGTATCCCGGGGCTTGCTGCTAGACTGCGCATCAACTGAATTTATCCGCCAGCAGAACTCCCTATATGGCCGACCGCCGCCTTCAGGTCTTTTATACCGTTGCTCGCCTGTTGAGCTTTACCAAGGCGGCCGAAGCCTTGCACATGACCCAGCCGGCCGTGACCTTCCAGGTCCGCCAGCTTGAGGAGCACTTCAACACTCGGCTGTTCGACCGCACCCACAACCGGGTCAGTCTCACGGACGCGGGGCGCAGCGTGTTCGAGCATGCCGAGCGCATCTTCGAGCTGTATGCGGAGATGGAGAATTCGGTGCGGGAGATGACCGGCGATATCAGCGGTGCCTTGACGATGGGGGCGAGCACCACCATCGCGGAATACATGCTTCCCTCGCTGCTCGGCGATTTCAAGGCGCGTTACCCGGATGTGAACCTGCGTCTCAAGGTGTCGAACACCGAAGGCATCGTGTCCATGGTCGAAAACAACATCATCGATCTGGGTGTGGTGGAGGCGCCGGTCACCAACAAGCATCTGCTGGTGGAGGTCTGCCGCGTCGACCAGCTGGTGGCGATCATGCCGCCGGATCATCCGCTGGCGGACAAGCAGCAGGTCACGGTGCAGGAGGTGGCGACCTATCCCTTCATCTGCCGTGAAGAGGGTTCCGGCACCCGCGAGGTTATTCTGGAACGCCTTATCGATGAAGGCGGCGATCGCAACGCTCTGCACGTCTGCCTGGAACTCGGCAGTTCGGAGGCGATCAAGGGTGCGGTGCAGGCCGGCATGGGCGTGTCGATCCTGTCGCGGGCGACGATCGAGAAGGAGCTCGAGCTCGGTATCCTGACCTGCGTGCCGTTGGATCCGCCGCTGGAACGGCCGTTTTCGTTCGTTCGCCAGCGGCAGAAATTCCGCCTGCGTGCCATGGAGGAACTGCTCAACTTCGCGCGCAGCTATTGTGAGGTACACAACTCGGATTGGCCCATGCGGCCGACCGGGAAGGAGTATACGGTTCGATGAAGAACTATCTGGTCCTTCAGCACACCTACGCTGAATTTTTGGGCCTGATCGAGGCCCAGCTGCAACACCGCAATATCGCTTACGGTTATGTGCGCCCGTTTATCGGTGATCCGTTACCGAGCAGTGCCAGTCAGTACGACGGTGTGTTTCTGCTGGGCGGTGCCTGGCCCACGGCCGATCGGGACAAGGTTCCGCACGCGGATGAAGAGATCAACGTGATTCGCATGTTTCAAAAGGCGAATCGCCCGGTTATCGGCATCGGTATGGGGGCTCTGTTGATGGCCGAGGCGGCCGGCGGTAAGCCGCTGTTGGAGCCGGCCTATACGGCTAAATTCACCACGGCGCATTTGACGGAAGCCGGCCGTGATGACGAATTTGCAGCGAGCCTCGACGGGCGCCGACTGCTGGTGCTGTATCACGGCGACGTGGAGCTGCCCGAGGGTGTCGAACCCTTGCTGGTTGATGACGAGGGTCACTGGCTGCTGATCCGTACCGCCGGGCAAAGCTATGGCATGTTGTTCCGTCCCGAAATGAAGCCCGGCATGCTGGAAGACATACTCATGGAGGAAGGGCACAACCCGCCACCGAATATCGGCGACCTGCTGGGCGAGGCGCATATGGAGTGGGGCAACATGCAGGAATCCACGGATATCGCCCTGGTAGGCCTGGTCAAGGCCTGCGAATTGATGCAGGAGCGGCACAAGATGCCGGTGTTCAATCTGAAGGTGGAGATGGATGAATCCGCTGACCACTAATCTCAATCGTGGTTCGGACGAAAAACGGCTGGTCCGTCTGTTCAAGGCGCTGCAACCCGAGCAGCGTGTCATGCTGCTGGAATTCGCCGAGTTCCTCAGCGGACGCGGTGAAGCGCAGCCTGCGGAAATTCCCGCGCCCAAGGAGATTCCACGCCAGGAAGGCGAGAGCGTGATCAAGGCGATGAAGCGGCTCTCGGCCAGTTATTACATGCTCGACAAGGGTAAGATGCTCAACGAGACCTCCACCCTGATGGCGCAGCATGTCATGCAGGGTCGCCCGGCCGTGGAAGTCATCGACGAACTCGAGATCCTGTTCGAAACGCATTATCGAAAACTTCGCGACGAGAACGAATGATCAGACTCCTGCTTGAGTGGTACCGACGTCATTTCTCGGACCCGCAGGCCGTCATTCTCGCGCTGCTGCTGATCACGGGTCTGCTGGTGGTGGTCTTTGCCGGCCGCCTGCTGGCGCCTCTGCTGGCATCGATCGTCATCGCCTATTTGCTGGACGGGGCCGTCGATAAACTGCTGCGCTGGCGCGTGCCGCGCATGGTGGCGGTGGTTTTCGTTTTCGTACTGTTCATCGTGCTCATACTTGCGATCCTGCTCGGGCCGATCCCCCTGATCACCCAGCAGGTGGCCCAGTTCTTCTCCGAATTGCCGAATATGGTCGCCAAGGGGCAGGAGCAGCTCATGCTGCTGCCGGAGCGCTATCCCCATCTCATCAGCGAACCGCAGGTGATCGAGCTCATTAATACCCTGCGTACCGAGATCACTACGCTCGGTCAGCACGTTCTGAGCGTATCGCTGTCCTCGGTAGTCGGCTTGATCACGATCCTGGTCTACGTGATCCTCGTGCCTTTGCTGGTCTTTTTCTTTCTCAAGGACAAATACAAGATCATGACCTGGGTGACCGGTTTCCTGCCCGAGGAGCGCTCCCTGAGTTCCAGGGTGTGGGCCGAGGTGAACGACAAGATCGCGAGCTACGTGCGCGGCAAGTTCATCGAGGTCGCCTTTGTGTGGGTTGCCAGTTATATCGCCTTCATGATCCTGGGGATGAACTATGCGATGTTGCTGTCGTTTCTGATCGGCCTGTCCGTGATCATTCCCTATGTCGGTGCCACCATCATCACCTTTCCTGTGGCGCTGGTCGCTTACTTTCAATGGGGTGTGAATGTGCACTTCGCGTACGCGATGCTGGCCTACGGCATCATCCAGTTTCTGGACGGTAATCTGCTGGTGCCGTTGCTGTTTTCCGAGGTCGTCAATCTGCACCCCGTTGCCATTATCGTTTCCGTGATCGTGTTCGGCGGGCTGTGGGGTGTGTGGGGCGTCTTTTTCGCCATTCCGCTGGCCACCCTGATTCAGGCGGTACTCAACGCCTGGCCCGCACCGCTGGATCAGCAGCTCGACGAATCAGTGGAGTAAGGGTTGGCCGACGCGGCAGATCGTATCGAGCTGCTGCAGGGCGATATCACCCGGCTTGCAGTGGACGCTATTGTCAATGCCGCAAACAACTCCCTGCTCGGCGGCGGCGGGGTCGACGGTGCGATTCATCGCGCGGCCGGGCCCGGCCTGGTCGGCGAATGCCGCACCCTCGGGGGGTGTCCGACCGGCGAGGCGCGTATCACCCTCGGCTACGATCTTCCGGCCAGGCATGTCATTCATACCGTCGGCCCCGTCTGGCATGGCGGTCATCACGGCGAGCCGGAACTGCTGGCCGCCTGCTACCGCAATGTGTTGGATCTGGCGCGGGAACATGCGTTGGCGTCGTTGGCCTTTCCGTGTATCAGCTGCGGCGTCTACGGCTATCCGGCCGACCAGGCGGCCATGATTGCGGTACGCGAGGTCCGTGAAGGGCTGGGCCGGGACCCCGACCTGAAGCGGGTGATTTTCGTCTGCTTCGACACCTCCTGTCTTGGTGCCTATGAATCCGCCTTGCAGTGCTGACGTGCTCCAGGGAACCGCCCGGCATTAATAAAACTCCAGGTGCGCGCGCAGGGTGATCACGGTTGCATCCGGCAGGTCACCGCCGGGATGAACGACATGCTGGATGTCGGGCTCCAGAAAAAAGTGGCGACTGACGAACACGATATAGGCCGCCTCGATGCTGGTCTCCGGTTTCAGATTCCGCAACTCGACACGAGCGAAGCCCAGGGTGAAGCGGTCCTTGGGACGGCTCGCCACCGGTGCGTGCACATCGACGCCGCCGGCCACATAGTCGGTGGCCAGGTTCACCCGGTCGGGGGCATGACCCAACTGCAGGAACAGGGTGGTGCGGGGGTGCGGGCCGCGCGTGATCACCTGCTCGACGACGGCATAGCCACCCCAGTCGTTATGCGGTCCGAGTCCGTTGCGGGGCTGGTTATAGGACCACAGACCGAAATGATAACGGCCCGGGTAATTGCCGGGTTTGTGGTATCCGACTTCGCCGATGGCCAGATAACCGTTGGTGAACGGGCTGCCGCGTGCCGCCGGGTCGCCCTGGAACAGGCCGGTTTTAAGGGTCCAGTGACCGATCCGGTGTGCGAGCATCGCGCCATAGCCGGTTTGAGGGTAGGTCGAGACCGGGACGTTCAGGGTCAGGGCGGGATTGATGCCGAAAGAGGCGTTCAATAACGCCCCGGCTGCGTTCGTTACGTTGAAATAGGCATTGAGATCGAATATCCCCGCGTTCATGGCAGTGGTTCGGCCGAGTGGCTGATGCAGGAAGAGGTCGTAAAGCCGCATGGAATCGGGCGATGCCTCGAGATTGCTGATCCCTTGTACGTCGCCGACGTATTTGGTGCTCGGTTGTCCGCTGCGGATACCGAGCACGCTGGCCTGAATCTGCCCGCTCCGCCACAGTCCTAGCGCACCGGTCTGCACCGCGAGTCCACCCTGGAATACGCTGTCGAATGCGCTGCCGTTTTGGACGCCGCCGCTCAGGTTGTTCACCCACTCATTGTCCCAGTGAAACCCGCCCTTGATGCCTTCCCGCAGGCGTTTAAAGGGAAGGTATTGAGCGGAGGGGCGCGCCGGTGTGCCACTGGTCTGGGCAGTGGCCGGGACAGGCGCGAGACCGGCGGGCAGCGCAAATAGCAGGCACAGGAAGAGACCGCGGCGGTGCACGGTGCGGTCCCGCTGCCGGGCTGCCCGATCGGCAGCTCCTGCTTGTTCGTCCCACGGTTTCAGTTTGTCCTTCTCCCGCGCTTGAGGGTTGCAGCTTGTTATGAGCCGAACCGCAACGCCGGGTTCCTGCCGGTCGCGTCCGGCGACATGTTCTTAGGTTTATTAATAGTCGCAGTGGCGGGAAGGGACAAAACCAACCAGCATTCTCAACGAATGCGGGAATGGCAATGAGTCCCCCTCCCGGCCACGGTGATTCGACCGCGGCCGGGAAGGGGGAGAGGTTTTCTTAGAGGGTGTCCGAGGCGTAGTCGGCGAGGCGCGAACGTTCACCGCGGCGCAGGGTGATGTGGCCGCTGTGTTCCCAGTTGCGGAAGCGGTCCACCACGTAGGTGAGGCCGGAGGTGGTTTCGGTGAGATAGGGGGTGTCGATCTGCGCCACGTTGCCCAGGCAGACCACCTTGGTGCCGGGCCCCGCGCGGGTGATCAGGGTCTTCATCTGCTTGGAGGTGAGGTTCTGGGCCTCGTCCAGGATGATGTAGCGGTTCAGGAATGTGCGTCCGCGCATGAAGTTCAGCGAGCGGATCTTGATGCGCGAGCGCAGCAGGTCGTTGGTGGCCTCGCGTCCCCAGTCGCCACCGATCTCGGACTTGGTGAGCACCTCAAGGTTGTCCATCAGGGCGCCCATCCAGGGCGTCATCTTTTCCTCTTCCGTGCCGGGCAGGAAACCGATGTCCTCGCCGACCGGCACGGTGACGCGGGTCATGATGATCTCCTTGTAGAGATTTTCCTCCAGGGTCTGCGCCAGCCCGGCGGCCAGGGTCAGCAGGGTCTTGCCGGTGCCGGCGGCACCCACCAGGGTGACGAAGTCGATGTGCGGGTCCATGAGCAGGTTGAGGGCGAAATTCTGTTCCCGGTTGCGGGCGTTGATGCCCCACACCGTCTGTCTCGGGGTGGCGTAATCGCGGACGATCTCGATAATGGCGTGATCCTCCTCCACGGAGCGTACGACGGCGTCGAAAGGCGAGTCCGTATCCTCCAGGTAGAGGCATTGGTTGGGAAACCAGTCCTTGGTGAGCGGACCGCGGATCCGGTAATAGGTGTGGCCGCTTTCCTGCCACGACTCCATGTCCTTGCTGTGGCTTTCCCAGAAGTCGGCGGGCAGCTCGCCGGTGCCGCTGTACAGCAGGCTGACGTCGTCCAGCACCTGGTCGTTGTAGTAATCCTCCGCGTGAATGCCGAGCACGGCGGCCTTGATGCGCAGGTTGATGTCTTTCGAGACCAGCGTGATCTTGGTCTTGGCGAATTGCTGCTTCAGGGCCAGGGTGGTGGCGAGGATGGTGTTGTCCGCCGAATGCACGGGCAGGGACTTGGGCAGCTCGGTGTGCATGGCCTCGGTCTGGAAGAACAGGCGCCCGGTCGGCGAGAAGCTCGATTCCGCCAGCCGGCCGGGATTGATAGGCAGGCCGCGGTCGATGTCCTTCATGCTTGCCTGGGTCATGACCTCGTCGAGGAAGCGGCTGACCTGGCGTACGTTGCGCGCGACCTCGGAAACCCCCTTCTTGCCGCGGTCGAGTTCCTCCAGGACGACCATGGGTAAAAAGATGTCGTGCTCCTGAAACCTGAACAGGGCCGTGGGGTCGTGCATCAGGACGTTGGTGTCGAGAACGAACAGACGTTTGCCATTGATCTCTTTCAGGACCATGCGGGTGCCTCGCGTAATGGAAAGGGATGGCGGTGCCCGTAGCGGGCGGAAATGCTGGGGAGTAGGGGGCTGTCCGCCGGCTGGCGGGGAGACGGGCCGGGCGTGAGTGCCCCGCCGAATTTATGAAAGTGCCTTGACGGCATCCAGTACTTCTTCAATGTGCCCTTTGACTTTTACCTTGCGCCATTCGTTGCGCAGTACACCTGATTTGTCGATCAGGAAGGTGCTGCGTTCGATGCCTATGAACTCTTTGCCATAAAGTTTTTTTGGTTTGATGACATCGTACAGCTTGCATGCCTTTTCGTTTTCGTCCGACAGCAGCTGAAACGGGAACCCGTGTTTTTCCTTGAAGTTTTCGTGACGCTTGAGGCTGTCCCGGGAGACGCCGAGGATCACGCAGTCACGGGCGGTGAATTTGCGGTAGTGATCCCGGAAGTCCTGGCCTTCCTGGGTGCAGCCGGGGGTGCTGTCCTTGGGGTAAAAATACAGGACGACGTGTTTTTGGCCGCGGTAGTCGGACAGCTTGATGGTTTTGCCGCCGGTGGCCGGCAGGCTGAAGTCAGGGGCCTTGTTGCCGATCTTGGGTGCGCTCATGAGTCGAAATTATGCTTTGGCCGGTTCGATGACGCCATCCAGGTTCAGATCGTCGCACAGATCGAGAAAGTCTTCACGCAGGGCGGCGACGTGCAGTTGAGCCGGCACCTCGATATCCATGTGCACCGCGAACATCGGCGTCGCCGTATGGGCGGCACTGTAGGCATGGGTGGTCAGGTTCAGGATATTGATGCCCCGCTGGGAGAGAAAAGTGGCCAGCTGGTTGACGATGCCCGGGTGATCGAGGGAAACGACGTCCACCATATAAGGCAGCATGGGGGCGGAAACCGGTGTCAGTTCCGTGCGCCGCATGGACAGTGTGAGGTCCTGCTCGCCGGCCAGTTTGTTCAGGGCGGTCTCGAGCTTGGCGACGGCGCTCCAGTTGCCGGTGGCGAGGAGGATGATCGCAAAGCCACCGCCCAGGACGGCGGCGCGGCTGTCCTCGAGGTTGCATCCCGTTTCGCCGATGATGGCGGTGATGTCCTGGACCAGCCCCGGGCGGTCCTTGCTGAGTACGGAGATCACCAACTGTGTTTTGGCCATGGTCTGGGTATGGTTATCTGGCCGGCTGGGGAAGTGACTTCATGGGGCCAAGGTTATCAGCTCGGTTTCGGCTTGGGAACTCGGGCGCGCCTGCTTGTCTTGACCTTGCCCCGTCAGTAGTATGGCTGGCTTGATTTTCTGGAGATCAGCATGTTTCACGGCAGTCTGGTAGCCCTCGTCACGCCCATGGACGAGGAGGGCGGGGTCGACGACGCGGCCCTGGCCAATCTCATCGAGTTCCACGTCTCCAACGGTACCGATGCCATCGTGGCGGTCGGCACGACCGGCGAGTCCGCCACCCTGGATTTCGACGAGCATTGCAGGGTCATCCAGCGGGTGGTTGAACTGGCCGCCGGGCGCATTCCCGTGATTGCCGGTACCGGCTCGAATTCCACCGCCGAGGCCATCGAGCTGACCCGCTGCGCCATGCAGGGCGGCGCAGACGCGGCCCTGCTGGTGACGCCTTATTACAACAAACCGACCCAGGAGGGTCTGTACCGCCACTTCCGCGCTGTGGCGGAGGCCGTGCCCATCCCGCAAATACTCTACAATGTGCCGGGGCGCACCGCCGTCGACATGCGTAACGAGACGGTCGAGCGTCTCGCTGATATCTCCAATGTGGTCGGCATCAAGGATGCCACCGGCGACCTGGAGCGGGGGCGTGACCTGATCGAGCGCGTGCGTGGCCGTATGGATGTGTACAGCGGCGACGATGCTACCGCCATGGAACTGATCCTGGCGGGCGGCAAGGGTGATGTCTCCGTGACCGCAAACGTTGTGCCGGCAGAGATGCACGCCGTGTGCGAAGCGGCATTGCGCGGCGACCGGGCCGAGGCGGAACGTCTGAATACCCGGATTGCCGAACTGCACAGCAAATTGTTTATCGAATCCAACCCGATTCCGGTGAAGTGGGCGTTGCATGAAATGGGCCTGATCGGCCCGGGCATCCGTTTGCCGTTGACGCCGCTGTCCGAGAATGCGCGCCCCGCCTTGTGCGAGGCACTGCGCGCGACCGGCATCGCTCTCAAGTCCTGAGGCCTGATTACATAATGAGTTTTGTGCGTATCCTGACGCTGTTGTTTGCGGCGAGCCTGCTGTTGGCCGGTTGTGCCAGCGACACCAATCCCGACGGCTCACTCAAATATTCCCAGACCCAGCCGCTGCCCCCGCTGGACGTACCGCCGGACCTGACCAAGCCGGAGCTCTCCGGTCAATACGAGATCCCCGAGGCGCAGCAGGGTACGGTCAGCGCACTGGCGCTGGAAAAACAGCAACAGCAGGCACAGCCCGCGCCCGGTACCGCCGCAGGCGGTGCTGCGCCAGCCGCTGCGCACGGCGTGCTGCCCCAGTATGCCGGTCTGCAGGTGCGGCGCGACGGTGATATGTACTGGCTCGAAAGCCAGAGCACGCCGGATCAGCTCTGGCCCCGACTGCTGGCCTTCTGGCGCAAGCAGGGCCTGGAGATCAAGAAGGCCGACCCCAAGACCGGCCTGATGGTTACCGACTGGGCCGAGAGCAAGGCAGGCGTTCCCACCGGCATCATGAAGTATTTCGGCAACCTGTACGATGCCGGGGAGCGGGACAAGTACCGCCTGCGCCTGGAACGGACCACCAGCGGCGGCACGGATATCTTTCTCACTCATGAGGGCGCCCACCAGGTCGTGCTCGACCAGGACGTGACCAAATGGCAGCTTACGCCGCCCAATCCCGAACGCCAGGCCGAAATGCTCACACGCCTGATGGTGTTCCTAGGCTCCAGCGAGGATGAGGCCAAACAGGCCGTCGCCTCCGCACAGGATCAGGGTGCTCTGAAGACCAATCTGACGAGCGGCGACCGTCCGACGCTGATGGTGGCTGCGGATTACCCGCGGGTCTGGCGCCGCCTCGGCATCGCCCTGGACCGTGCCGGGCTGCCGGTGCAGGACAGCGATCAGGACAAGGGCGTCTATTACGTCTCCTATCAGTCCGAGCCCGGCGATAAGCCAGGATTTTTCGCGCGCCTGCTCGGTGGCGACAAGTCCAAGCAGGGCGTTGATCTGGACACGGGCGCGCCGCTGAAGGTCTATGCCGAGGCGCAGGGCGATCAGGTCGCGATCCGCATCGTCGACGCCAAAGACCACCCTCTTCCGGCCGGGGCGTCGAGCATCCTCCTGAAGCGGATTCAAACCGCCCTGAAGTAACCGCGTTTATGTTGCGGTTCGCCTCGCTCGGCAGTGGCAGCAAGGGAAACGCCACCCTGGTCGAGTCGGGCGGCACCCGCGTGCTCGTCGACTGCGGCTTCTCGGTGCGAGAAGTCGAACGGCGTCTGGCCGTGCTGGGCATGGAGGCGAGCCAGCTTACCGCGCTGGTTATCAGTCACGAGCATACCGATCATATCCGCGGAGCCGCGCCGCTGTCCCGTCGCTACGGCCTGCCGATCTGGATGACCAGCGGTACCATGGTCATGGGTCGCGACCTGCCCGCCGAACACTGCGAGCTGTTCCATCCCCACGAGCCTTTCGAGATCCACGGGCTCGAGATCCAGCCGTATCCCGTGCCTCACGACGCCCGCGAGCCCTGCCAATTCGTGTTCAGCGACGGGCAGTGGCGTCTGGGCATCCTGACCGACGCGGGCGGGATCACGCCGCATGTGACGGAAGTGCTTTCAGGTTGTGAGGGCCTGTTGCTGGAATGTAATCACGATGCGGACATGCTGGCCGCCGGTCCATATCCGCCGTCCCTCAAGGCGCGCGTCGGCGGTCCTTACGGACACCTGGCCAACACGCAGGCGGAGGCGTTGCTGAAGAGTATGGATACCGGCCGGCTCAGGCATCTGGTCGGGATGCATCTGTCCGAGCAGAACAACACACCCGATCTGGCACGCGATGCTTTATGTAGCGGCGTCGGCTGCGAGCCCGAGTGGCTGGAGGTGGCCGACCAGGAAGGCGGGTTCGGTTGGCGGGAATTGCGGTGATCGCGTAAGGCGCTTTTAAGTGCCCCTGACGTCTTAGCCTTTATTCTTCGCTTTCCTTGTCGTACTCGATCATGGCGTAAGCGGAGTGGTTGTGGATGGATTCGAAGTTTTCGGATTCCACCACGTAACCCAGGACGCGGTCGTCGGCATTCAGGCGCACGGCGATATCCCGCACCATATCTTCTACGAACTTGGGGTTGTCGTAGGCCTTTTCGGTGACGTATTTCTCGTCCGGGCGTTTGAGCAGGCCGAAGAGTTCGCAGGAGGCCTCCTGTTCGACCAGGTCGATGAGGTCTTCCACCCAGATGAATTTGTTGGTGCGCACGCTGACGGTCACGTGGGAGCGCTGGTTGTGCGCGCCGTAGTCGGAGATCTTCTTCGAGCAGGGGCACAGGCTGGTCACCGGCACGCTGACCTTGACGTTCATCTGCGGCTTGTTTTTGTGTATCTCGCCGATAAAGCTCACTTCGTAGTCCATCAGGCTCTGCACGCCGGATACCGGCGCGGACTTCATGACGAAGTAGGGGAAATGCATTTCGATGTGGCCGGATTCAGCCTCCAGCCGCCCGGTCATTTCCCCCAGCATATCGCGGAAGGACTTTACGGTGATCTCACGTTCGTGGCGGTTGAGGATTTCCACGAAACGGGACATGTGAGTGCCCTTGAAATGCTTGGGCAGGTTCACGTACATGCTGAAGGTGGCGATGGTGTGTTGTTCACCGCCGCTGCGGTCCGCGACCCGGATGGGGTGGCGGATGTCCTTGATGCCGACCTTGTTGATGGCGATCTGACGGGTATCCGCCGTGGCCTGCACATCAGGGATGGAATCGATCACTTGCGGGGCGGTCCTGCTCATAATGTTCAGTCCTCACTATAGCGCACACAGGCGCGGTCGGTTTCCCACAGGGTAACCGACGAGACGCGCAACCCGGGCCGGTCCAATTGCTTGCCGAGTTCGCGGAAGAAGTATTGGGCGATGTGCTCCGCGGTGGGATTGAGTTCGGTGAACGGCTCCAGTTCGTTGAGATAACGATGATCCAGCCGTCCGGCGATCTCGCGCGCAGCCTGTTTGATGTCCTTGAAGTCGATGGCCATGCCGGTTTCATTCAGGGTCTCCGCCTCGACCTCCGCTTCGACCTTCCAGTTGTGGCCATGCATGCGCGCACAGTCCCCGGGGTAATCCCGCAGGGTATGCGCCGAAGCGAAGTCGGTGAGAATCTTGAGCGTGAAGCGGCCGGGCATGGTTAAAACCTACTAAGACGCTAGGATATTAACTGAGGGCGGCGTCCCTCGCAATCCCCATTGTTGATCCAGGCCTCCACGGCATGGCGGATGCCGGCGGCGTCCAGGCCGCACTCGGCCAGCAGCGCCTCGCGTGCGCCGTGTTCGATAAAGCGGTCGGGCAGGCCTAGGTTGAGCAGGCAGGCGCGGTGGTCGTGCTCGGCCAGGCATTCGTTGACGGCGCTGCCGGCGCCCCCGCCGATGACGTTGTCCTCCACGGTCACCAGGAGTTCGTGGCTGTTGGCCAGGCGCAGGATCATCTCGGTGTCCAGCGGTTTGACGAAGCGCATGTTGATAAGGGTGGCATCGAGTGCCTCCGCGGCGGCCCGCGCCTCTTGCAGCAGCCCCCCGAAGGAAAGCAGGGCGATGCGCTTGCCCTTGCGCAGTTGCTGGGCCTTGCCCAGCGGAATGGCCTGCATCTCGGCCTGAACCGCCGCGCCCGGGCCCTTGCCACGCGGGTAGCGTACGGCTGCCGGGCCTGCATGTCGGTAGCCGGTATACAGCATCTGCCGGCACTCGTTTTCGTCGGCGGGCGCCATCACCACCAGATTCGGGATGCAGCGCAGATAGGAGAGGTCGAAGCTGCCGGCGTGGGTGGCGCCGTCCGGGCCGACCAGGCCGGCGCGGTCGAGGGCGAACAATACCGGCAGGTTCTGCAGCGCCACGTCGTGAATCAGCTGGTCGTAGCCGCGCTGCAAAAAGGTGGAATAAATGGCGACCACGGGTTTGGCATTCTCGCAGGCCATGCCCGCGGCCAGGGTCACCGCGTGCTGTTCGGCAATGCCCACGTCGAAATAGCGTTCCGGGAAGCGCTCGGAGAATTCGACCAGCCCCGAGCCTTCGCGCATGGCCGGGGTGATGGCGAGCAGGCGCTCGTCTTGTTCGGCCATGTCGCAGAGCCAGGAACCGAAGACCTCGGTATAGGTGGGGGCGCCGCCGGTCTTGCCGGCGGTCAGGCCGGTATCGGGGTCGAAGCGTCCCACGCCGTGGTAGGCGACCGGGTCGGCCTCGGCCGGGGCGTACCCCTTGCCCTTGCGGGTGCTGATGTGGAGCAGGCGGGGGCCCTGCAGTCCGTGCAGGTTGTGCAGCATCTTTACCAGGCCGTCGACGTCGTGGCCGTCGATGGGGCCGAAGTACTGGAATCCCATCTCCTCGAACAGGGTGCCGGGGATGATCATGCCCTTCATGTGCTCTTCGGCGCGGCGCGCCAGTTCCCACATAGGTGGCATGTTCTTGAGCACCTGCTTGCCGCCCTCGCGCATGGTCGAGTAAATGCGCCCGGACAGCACGCGCGCGAAGTATTTGTTAAGCGCCCCGACGTTGGGGGAGATGGACATTTCGTTGTCGTTGAGGATGACCAGCAGATTGGCCTTGAGGTCGCCGGCGTGATTCAGGGCCTCGTAGGCCATGCCAGCCGTCATCGCGCCGTCGCCGATGATGGCCACGCTCTGCCGGTCTTCGCCGGCGCGTTCCGCGGCCAGCGCCATGCCCAGCGCCGCGCTGATGGAGGTGCTGGAATGTCCCACGCCGAAGGCGTCGTACGGGCTTTCGCTACGGCTCGGGAAGCCGGACAGGCCGTCCTTCTGGCGAATGGTGTGCAGGCGGTCGCGGCGTCCGGTCAATACCTTATGGGGATAAGTCTGGTGTCCCACATCCCAGACCAGGCGGTCATCAGGTGTCTGGAAGACATAGTGCAGGGCGACGGTCAGCTCCACCACGCCGAGATTCGCGGCGAGATGCCCCCCCGAACTCGATACCGACTGCAGCAGGAATCGGCGCAGTTCGTCGCACACAGCCCGTAGCGACTTTTGCGGCAGGGCGCGCAAGTCGGCGGGGCTGTCGATGCCCTCGAGCAACGGATAGTCAGGCTGTGTCATGCGGCCGGTGCATTAGAAAAGAGCGGAATTCTACCACGCCGTCCATCGCGATGGCGCAAACAAGCCTGCAGGACCCTTCCGAATCCGGCTCTCTAGGGGCGTGTTGAGCGGGTTGTGACGGAAATCACGCTTATCCACAGGTAGGGACGTCAGAAATGTGACGCCCTTCAAGGTTTGGCGACGGTCGCTTGGCTAGGATTACAACCAAGGAAAGAAACTTAATGTACTGAATGAGGTTTGGCCCACAACGAGCGATTTATACATGGGGCAACTGCCGTGAGGCAAAGACCCCGAGGAGAGCAAAAATGAACACCATGAAGACAATCATCCTTTCGGCTGCGCTGGCTATGGCGACCGTTCCCGGCATCGCCGCCGCGCAATCCACCTCGGCGACTGGCGGCGGCGCGCTGAATGCCTCGGCCAAGCTGGACTTCCAGGTCGTGGTGCCAGCCTTCCTCTACTTCCGGGTCGGTACGGCGGGTGCCACCATCGACCAGATCGGCTTCAACGTACCGGGCGCCAATGTCGGCGACGGCACCGCGGTGGCCGGTACCGGCGGTGACGCGGGCGGTGGCGCGGTGAACGTCGTGCTGCGCAGCAATGCCGGCCAGGTCACCATCACCCCGACCAACAACAGCGCTTCGGGGCTGAGCGACGGCGCCGGCAACAATATCAGCTGGAGCGATATTACCGCCACGTCGAGCGACAGCAACCTGCCCACCCCGACCTTGAGCAATGCGGGCGGTACCGCGGTGCAGCCGACCCTGAATGGGGCGAGCTCGGTGACCACGCGTACGGCGACCTGGACCTACAGCTACGCCAACAACAGTGTGGTGCCGGCGGGTACCTACACCGGCCAGGTGACCTACACCGCGGCCACGCCGTAAGGCGCCGGTTAGAGTGTCAGCAAGCCCCGCAAGGGGCTTGCTACACTATCAGCAGGACAGGTAAAGGCGAGTGGTCATAACTAAAATGCGCTTCATACCTTCAGGATTGAAAAAGGCAACCTGGCTGATGCTGGGTTGCCTGTTTTTGTTTTCCAGTCCGGCCCACGCGGTAACGGTGACGCTCGGTGTCTACAAGTTCTTTACGGGGCGTTTGGTGCTTCAGGTGGGCAGCCCGACCGGTTCCGTCGATACGGTCAGTTTTCAGGTGCCCGCCGGCCAGGTGGGCGACAACACGCCTCTGCAGGCCACGTCGCAGCCGGTCCGGGTGTCGGTCGCCGCGCAATCCTCCCTGTGGGCCGAGTTTCTCGGCGGCGTGACGGTGACCTTGACGGCCAATTCGAGCACGCCCCTCAGCAACAACACGTATACCATTCCTTTTACCGAGATTGGCTGGACCTCTTCGGACAGTGATATTCCTTCGGGGCGTTTCGACGGATCGGCGAACCAGGTTTTGCTGACCTTTACCGGCTCAAAACAGGTTTACGTGGATCAGACCTTCTATTACGCCAACAGCCAGGTCGTCGCGCCCGGTACCTATACCGGTACGGTCACTTACACGGCGACCATGCAATGAAGACCTGGTCCTTCCTGCTTGCGTTAATGCTCTGGATGCCGGCGGCGGGCGCCATGGAGCGCCTGGACGATTCCCTTTCCCCGCAACAGAACGTTGTCCCGCAACTGCAATGGGCTTATGTGCCGACGCCGGGTCGGCGACTGAGCGCGGAACAGCTCAATGCGATCGTCGGCCACGTCAAGATCGACATCCGCCTGCGTACCCAGGACTATATCGGCAAGCATGCGCAGATCTTTCTGCGCATGCCGCTTTCCCCCCAGGGGTTGAGTCGGCCGGGCGGTCTGCGCGTCAACTGGACCACCGAGCTCGGAACCTTCGCTTCGGGGACGGCAGTTCCCGGTGAAGCCGTCCCCATTTACAATGGCCCCATCACCGAGGCCGTCATGCGCGACCTGTTCGACATGACATTTCATCTGGACGCACGCTACGTGACCGGCACCATCACCCTGAAACCCGAATTCGAGATCCAGATTCAACCGTGAAACTCCTTAAAACCATTGGATGGTTCAGCCTGGCCCTGTTGAGCCTGATGCCGCCGGCATTGTCGGCCAAGACCTTTACGCTCATGGTGGCGCCGGGACGGTTCGAATTGCAGGCCAAACCCGGGCAGGTCGTGCGCCAGGTGGTGCGGCTCACCAACCCGGACGTTTACGAGACCAAATTGCGGGTACGCACCGCCGACTGGGCTCTGCAGCCCAATGGTGGCGTGAGGATCTTTCCGCCCGAACTTCAGCCCGGCAGTTGCCGTCCCTGGGTGCGTATCGAGCGGCGTAACTTGAGTCTGGCGCCCAAGGCGGATCACCTGTACCGCTTCGAGGTGCATGTGCCCAAGGATGCCAAGGCCGGGGAATGCCGGGTGGCCTTGTTGCTTTCTCCGGCCGATCAGAGCGTCATGGCCAAGGCGGGCGACATCGAGTTTCCGGTCGAGGGCCGGATCGCGGTTATCGTCTATGTCCGCGTCGGGGACGCCCATCCACGGCTCAAGGTGGATCGCCTGGAACTGCACCGGGTCAACGGGCATCTGACCCCCGTTGCGATAATCACCAACAAAGGTAACGCACACGGACGGCCGCAGGGCATGCTGTCGGGGCAGGATTCATCCAACCAGCAGGTGGATTTCAGTGTGGCGCCCTTGCCGATCCTGCCTGGTCAGACGCGCATGGTGCCGATCTGGCCGATGAATGCCGAAGGGGTGGATACCAAGATCAAGATCCACGTGCCCCTGCATCTCAAGGGCCGCATCCTTTGGGATGGTGGGCAGAAGGATGTTGATGCGCGATTGAAATAATCGTAAGGCGTAAGGCGTAAGGCGTAAGGCGTAAGGCGTAAGGCGTAAGGGGTAAGGCGATGGCAGTGTCTTTTCGCCTTACCCCTCACGTTTCACGCCTTACCAATATCCCCGTTCCGCCTTGCCGAGCAGCTGCTGGATTGCAGGGTCAGCCCGGCAAGGACGCCGGGCTGAGGTTCGTCACGACACGACTGCATGGATGCAGGAGGTAGGGCAATGCAGGAGCAATTGCCGAGGACGTCGTGTCGAACCGACCCGTCGCAAGTAGGCGGATGCGAGGATAGCCCGTAGGGCCAAGGCGGTGGGGGCGCCTTTCTTTCGTCTCTTTCTTTGGGCAAGTAAAGAAAGAGACTCGCACGCTTCAATGGGTGTTAGATAGGGAAATCCCAGCTCAATAGCGTGCGAAACAATACCAATCACCTGTCTAACTGGGCCCCAAGCATGCAGAAACAATTCCAATAACCTAACAAATCGCCATCAGTCTTCCTCTCACCGAGCTACCCATCGGCTGCTCGGCAAGACGGGAGGGGGAGTGGTGAAACGTGAAGGGTAAGGCGAAAAGACACTGCCACCTCCTCACTCCTTACCCCTATCACCTCACGTTTGTCCCCTTACTCCTCACGGCAATCAGTTATTCAACTTCACCAGCGGAATCGGCAGTTCAGCCGTGCCGCGGACCGGCACCGAAACCTTGAACCGGTCGTTCTTTTCCAGCCCCCAGGGCAGGGGTACGTCCTGAATGGCAATCTGCACCATGTGCGGCCCGGTCGGTACCGGCTCGAAGCTGAACCGTCCCTGACTGTCGGTCTGGGTCGGGTACTGGCCGTCGAGAATGACGGTCAGGCCGGGGAGCACCTTTTCGTTTGCTTCACGAATGCCGTCGCGGTTTTCGTCCAGGAAGACCTGGCCCGAGACGCGGCCGTAACCGGCAGTTGCGCCATAGCGGCGGCCGAAGGCGATCAGCGGAGTGCCCTCGGTGCGGGTATAACGCACGCTGAGGTAGACGCTGCTTTCGGTTTGCCGGTCGGTGGGGGTGTAGCCGGGGATCGACACGATGTCCTGGTATTTCAATTGGTTCCAGCCGCCGCGCAGGCTGACCGCCCACTCGTCGCTGATCTGCCAATCACCCTGGACCGTGGCATTGAAATTATTCGTCGCGCCGGTACCTGTGACCTGCGTATAGCCCACGCCGCCTGACCAGTTGAAATTCCCCGTCACGGACTGCCGCCAGACGACGCCGGTATCCAGGCGCTCGGTCGAGCCGTCGGAGGTGTCCGCCCGTTCACCGCTGAGCGAGGTGGTCAGTTGCAGCGCACTGTTGGGATACCAGTCGTGATCGATGCTGAGTTTGTTGCCCTGTCCCCTGAAATTCCCCATGTGGTTTTCGTTCCAGGTCAGCTGGTAGCGCGTGGTGCCGAGCGAGCTCTGCTGGCTCAGGCGCCCGGAGAGCGAGGTGCTATCCGAGTCCTGGGTCGCTGTTCCCGAGCGCGCGGCGGCATTCTGGTAGGTCAGGCTGCCGCCGATCGTCAGCTTATAGTTGAGCCGGTAATTGCCGTTGGCGTACAGGTTGGTGTAATCGATGCCGGCAAGCGTGGGATCGTCGTTGAGGTTGGTTTGCGACCAGTCACCGCCCAGGTTGACGTTGTATAACGAGCGGCTCAGGTCGGCGCGTGCGTAGACGCCCTGGGTGTCGTTGATGATGGGGGCGTCGGTCCACAGCAGTCCGGGGTCCATGCGGTACAGCCCGAAGCGGTTCGTCCAGCGCCGGCCGGTGAATCTCGTGTCCAGCCAGCTGCCGTTGTGTCCGAGGCTGTCCTGCATGACATGCAGCTGGTAATCCTGGCTGTTATCGCGATTGTTGTATTCCACCGCCCCGACGGCGGTTTCGTGGTTCGCGACATCCTCATGCCCATGCAGCGAAACGATGCGCGCCGCCGCCCGCCAACGGGAGCCGAAACGGTGTTCGTATCCCGCCTCGGTCAGTTGTCCCTGCGTGGATTGAAAGTCCTGCACGGCAGTGCCCTGGTAATTGCCGGTGTCGCCGCTCAACAGCGTCAGGGTGCCGTTATGCGACAGGGTCTGCGATCCGACACCTTCGATCAGGGAACTGGGCAGGCGAATCCGGTAACCGCCGTTGATCAGGGTATTGCCGGGGGTGCGCGCCACGCCGACGGCATTGTTCATGAGCAGATTCGGCGTGAGGGCAAAGTTGTGCTGGAGCAGGGTGAAGTGGCCTCCGCTGCCGGTGTTCAGGAAGGGATTACCCGGATCCGAACGATAGTCACGGACCAGGGCGGTCAGATCGAGCGTGCCGAAATTCAGGGTCTCCTGTTGCCAGCGCCCCAGCAGGCCCTGCTCCTGTGCATGTCCGTAGGTCGAATTGTCCGTGGCGTAATACCGGTATTCCAGGCTGTACAGACGGCGTCCGTTAGGCTGCTTTGAGGGTGCTTCGGCACTCTGTTCCTCCCCGGCACCGCCGCCGGGGGCGATGAGTTGGTCGACGTAGGGTTGCGGTTTCGTGGAAGCGGTGCCGGTTGCCGCGGGCGTTTGCGCAGCCGCCTCGTTCCCCGTCGGAGAGGAAGGGGTGTCGTTGGTCGCGCTGCTCATCGTGGAAGCGGCTGCCAGGTGTCGGGGTGTCGTTTCCTGCTGTTTAGTCGTTCCGGCCGCGGTGGTGCCATCCGGTGTGGCAGGCGGTTCCTGGTTGGATGTCGTCGCGACGATTGCGGGCTCGGCCGGGGCTGACGGGATGGCGGCTGCCGGTGGGGTCGCCGCGTGGGCGGCCGGGATGGTGGCGTCGAGATTGGCCAGGTAATAGCCGGCCGCGCTGCTGAACATGAGCAGCAAAAGAAGCAACAACAGCCACCGTTTGCGGTAATGGAAAGGGCGCTGTTCAGGCTGCGGATTGAGGGGCGCGTTGGCCAATGAGTCTCCGGACTGGTCTCAACTTGAGGACATAACTTATTGTCTTTGTTGAGGGTAACAGCCCGGGACGTGCGGGTTAATCACGAGGCGTCGGAATTGTGACGCACTTCACCTGTTTGATGACGAATATCCGTCGGATCAGCTGATACGGCTGACGATAAAGCCTGCGATCCAGCGTAGCAGCTCGGCGTCGGGGCCAAAATCGGTCAGTGCATCCATGGCTTCCTGATACAGCAGGCGGGCCTGCTGTTTGGATTCCTCCAGGCCGAGGATGGCGGGGTAGGTGGGTTTGTTCAGCGAGACGTCCGCGCCCTGGGTCTTGCCCAGGGTTTCGGTATCGCCTTCGATATCCAGGATGTCGTCACGGATCTGAAAGGCGAGACCGACGTTCTTGGCGTAATGATCGAGGCGGTCCAGGGTGTGCTGATCGGTATCGGGATTGGAGAGCGCCGCCATCACCACGCTGGCCCGGATCAGTGCGCCGGTCTTGTGGATGTGCATGTCCTCCAGTTCGGCGATATCCAGCTGCTTGCCGACCGAGGCTAGGTCGATGGCCTGTCCGCCCGCCATGCCGCGCGAGCCGGCCGCCTGGGCCAGGGTGCCGATGATCCGCAGCCGGAGTTCCGCCGCCTGTACCATGTCGGGATCCTGGGCGAGGATCTGGAAGGCGAGCGCCTGCAGGGCGTCGCCGGCCAGGATGGCGGTGGCTTCGTCGAAGGCGATATGGCAGGTGGGTTTGCCGCGCCTCAACGCGTCGTCGTCCATCGCCGGCAGGTCGTCGTGGATCAGCGAGTAGACGTGGATGAGTTCCACGGCCGCGGCGATGCCGTCGACCCGCTGCAACGGCAGTCCCAGCGCCTGGGCCGTTGCGTACACCAGAACCGGCCGGATGCGCTTGCCGCCGCCGAGCACGCTGTAGCGCATCGCCTCGTGCAGACGGCCGGGGTGAATCTCATCGGCGGGCAGGTGCCGGTCCAGAACCGTTTCTATGCGCGCTTGCAGCGTTGCGAGCGTACGCTCCATGGACGTCATGCCTCTTCGTCGGGCGCGTCGAGATCCTTCTCCCCTTCGGCGGTCAGCTGACGAACCTTCTGTTCGGCATCTTCCAGGGCGCTTTGGCAGGTGCGGGTGAGGGTGATGCCGCGCTCGAAGGCCTGGAGCGATTCCTCCAGGCTCAGGTCGCCCTTTTCCAGACGGTCAACTAGGGTTTCAAGCTCCTGCAGGGCCTGCTCGAAATCAAGTTTTTCGTCTGTTTTTTT
>JARRKE010000014.1:0-17700 GCA_037388465.1 Gammaproteobacteria bacterium | reverse complement strand
CTCTATGCTTGTAACTTGTTGATCGTCAAAATAATGCAAAACAAACAGCCGGTCCCGTTGACAGGTATTTAGACTTGGTCTAAATTGAACTTGATGATTTAGACTCATTCTAAATCAGAATCATTCGCAACCGTTGTATTGAGAGGAGATGACCATGTCCCTTAAAGGCAGCCAGACTGAAGGAAATCTGAAGGACGCATTTGCAGGTGAATCCCAGGCCAACCGTCGTTACCTGTACTTCGCCGCCAAGGCGGACGTGGAAGGCTTCAACGACGTTGCCGCCGTGTTCCGTTCCACCGCCGAAGGTGAGACCGGCCATGCCCACGGTCACCTGGAATACCTCGAGGAATGTGGCGATCCGGCCACCGGTCTGCCTTTCGGCGGTACCGAAGCCAATCTGAAGACCGCCATCGCCGGCGAGACCCACGAATACACCGACATGTATCCGGGTATGGCCAAGACCGCACGCGATGAAGGTTTCGACGAGATTGCCGACTGGTTCGAAACCCTGGCCAAGGCGGAGCGTTCCCACGCCAACCGCTTCCAGAAGGCCCTGGACACCCTGGGTCAGTAAGCCCTGTTGATCGCCCGGGTTTTTGCCCGGGCGATCTTCCTTTGTCTTCGCAACGCCGTTAACCGATATTTGAGGAGTCCGGTATGTCTGCGCCCACCGAAGGACAGCGAGAAGGGAATCTCGAAGCCCCGACGCGCCACCCGCTGAACTGGCAAGACCCCGAGTTTTACGACGAGTCAGCCCTGTTCAAGGAATTGGAGCGGGTCTACGACATCTGTCACGGGTGTCGACGTTGCGTGAGTCTGTGCAATTCTTTTCCCACGCTGTTCGATCTGGTGGACGAGTCCGAGACCATGGAGGTCGACGGCGTCAAGAAGGAAGATTACTGGCAGGTCGTGGACCACTGTTACCTCTGCGACCTGTGCTACATGACCAAGTGCCCCTACGTGCCGCCGCATCCCTGGGAAGTGGATTTCCCGCATCTCATGCTGCGTGCCAAGGCGGTGCGTTACAAGCAGCAGGGCGCCAGCTTCCGCGACCGCATGCTGAGTTCGACGGATACCGTCGGGCGGCTGGCGGGCATCCCGGTCGTTGTCCAGGCCGTGAATGCCGCCAACAGCAACCCCTCCATGCGCAAGATGCTGGAGAAGACGCTGGGCGTGGATGCCGGTGCGATCCTGCCGAAGTATCATTCCAAGACCGGCCGCGACCGGCTCAAGGGGCATCACAGTACGGTGACCCCCGAACCGACCGAGGAGACGACCGGGCGCGTGGCGCTGTTCGCCACCTGCTACGGTAACTACAACGAACCGCACCTGGCCGAAGATCTGCTCAAGGTGTTCGAGCACAACGGCATCGAGGTGACGACCGTCGAGAAGGAGCAGTGCTGCGGCATGCCCAAGCTCGAGCTCGGCGACCTGGATGCCGTGGCGGCCGCGAAGGACGCCAACATTCCCCAGCTTCTGCGCATGATCGATGCGGGTTACGACATCATCGCCCCGGTGCCTTCCTGCGTGCTGATGTTCAAGCAGGAACTGCCGTTGATGTTTCCGGACGATGCGGATGTGCAGCGCGTGAAGGCGCGCATCTTCGACCCGTTCGAGTACCTGATGCTGCGCCACAAGGACGGCAAGCTGAACACCGATTTCAAACAGTCGCTCGGCAAGGTGGCCTACCATGCCTCCTGCCACCTGCGCGTGCAGAATATGGGGCTCAAGACCCGGGATCTGCTCGGCATGGTGCCGGACACCGAACTCGAGGTGATCGAGCGCTGTTCGGGCCACGACGGAACCTATGCGGTGAAGCAGGAGTTTCACGAGATTTCCATGAAAATCTGCCGGCCGGTGGTCAGCCGGGTCCAGAAGGCGGAAGTCGACCACTACTCGAGCGACTGCCCCATGGCCGGGCATCAGATCGAAAATGGTCTCAAGGACGACCGCGAACCGGAACACCCCTTGACGCTGTTGCGCAAGGCGTATGGTCTGTAACCCGTTATAAGGAGAACAAACAAAATGACTAGCGAAGGCTATCACGAACCCCTGGAAGAGCTGACCGTCGAAACGCGCGACATGCACCGCGCGCTGGTTTCCCTGATGGAGGAACTGGAAGCGGTCGACTGGTATCAGCAGCGTGTCGACGCCTGTGCGGACGAAGAGCTCAAAGCGATCCTGGCGCACAATCGTGACGAAGAAAAGGAACATGCGGCCATGGTGCTGGAGTGGATTCGCCGCCACGATCCCAAGTTCGACAAGGAGCTGCGGGACTACCTGTTCACCGACAAGCCCATCGCCACGCTCGAGAAATCGGTCAAGGGCTGAAACGCTTCGGAGGTCGCTATGAACGCTGCGCAACTGAGCCGCGAGGATCTGTATTCCCTGGAAAAGTATGCCGAGGTGCGTCCCGACTTTCGTGCCAAGATCATGGCGCACAAGAAGGTGCGCGTGGTACCGGTCGGCCCTAACGTGACCCTGCACTTCGAGGACCGCATGACCATGCAGTATCAGATCCAGGAGATGCTGCGTGCGGAAAAGATCTTCGAGGCGGCGGGTATTCAGGAAGAGCTCGATGCGTACAACCCGCTTATTCCGGACGGGCAGAACTGGAAAGCGACGATGATGATCGAGTTCGACGATCCGGCGGAACGGCGTCGCCGGCTTGCCGTTCTTCACGGTATTGAAGTCAAGACTTGGGTGCAGGTCGCGGGATTCGACAAGGTGTTCCCTATTGCGAACGAGGATCTGGATCGCGAGACCGAAGAGAAGACCTCGTCGGTGCATTTCCTGCGCTTCGAGCTTACCCCGGAAATGTGCGCCGCCGCCAAGCAGGGTGCGGCTATCGGCATAGGAATTTCGCACCCGGAATACAACCACGCCATCGAGGCCCTGCCTGATGTCGTGCGTGACTCGCTGGTCAGTGATCTGGACTGACCGGGCACTCATTCGTGTTCGCACAAGGCCGGCTTTTGCCGGCCTTGTGCGTTTGGGATGTTAGTGAGTGAGCCAGCGCACCGGCGCCAGGCTGAGATCGGGCCAGTAGGTGATGATCAGCACCGCGGCCAGCAGAATGAAGAAATAGGGCAGGGTGGCGCGGTACAGCTTCAGTACCGGTTCGTCGAACCGGTAGCTGGCGATGAACAGGTTCATTCCCACAGGCGGTGTGAAGTAGCCGATCTGCATGTTGGCCAGGAAGATGATGCCGAGATGCAGGGGATTGATGCCGTATTGCAGTGCCACCGGTAACAGGATCGGCACCATGATGACCAGCGCCGAGAAGATGTCGAGCATGGTGCCGAGCACCAGCAAAAAGATGTTCAGCAGCACCAGGAAGGTCAGGCGGCTGTCGATGTGCTGGCTGATGAAGTGAAAGATATGGGTGGGCACCTCGGCGTCGATCAGATAGTTGGTCGATGCCAGCGACATGCCGAGTATGATGAGGATGCCGCCCACCATGATCATCGATTCGCGCATGACGCGGGGCAGGTCATGCCACGCGATCTCGCGTTTGATGAGAACCTCCACGACGAACACGTAAAGCGCGGTGACGGCCGCTGCCTCTGATACGCCGATGAACCCACCGTAGATTCCGCCGAGGATGACGACGGGCAGGGGCAGTTCCCAGGCCGACTCGCGCAGGCTTTCCCGGATGGCCGGTTTGTCCTCGTCGTCGAGCGCCTGCCGCGGGCGTTGCCAGATGCTGTAGATCGATAGCAGGACGAGCATCAACAGCCCCGGCCCCAGACCGGCGATGAACAGTTGGTTGATGTTGACCGGTGCGCCGATCCCCAGTTGCTGCGCCACGACACCGTACAGGATGAGCGGCAGCGAAGGTGCGAACAGCAGGCCCAGGCTGCCGGAGGAGGTCACCAGCCCGAGGCCGAAACGTTCACTGTAGCCCGCCGCAACCAGGGCGGGGTAGAGCAGGGCGCCGAGCGCCACGATGGTGATGCCGGAGGCGCCGGTGAAGGCGGTGAACAGCGCGCACGAGACCAGCGAGACGATCGGCAATCCGCCGGGCATCCAGCCCAGCAGGCTGCGGGTCAGCCGCACCAGCCTGCGCGGCGCGTTGCTCTCGCCCAGCAGATAACCGGCGAAGGTGAACAGCGGGATCGCAACCAGGATCGGCATCTGCGAGATGCGGTAGAACTCCAGCACCACGGCCTGCAGATCGATGTCCTCGGCATGAAAGCCGAACAGGGCGCTGGCGGCGATGATCGCGAACAGCGGGGCGCTCAGCAGCGCCAGGATCAGCAGGACGAGACCGTAGACCATCAGTCGGACCGGCCGAGCTGGAGCAGATGGCGCTGGGTCAGGATGAGGTAGCGCAGGGTGATAAGGGCGAAACCGAAGGGCAGGATCAGTTCTACGACCCAGGCCGGGAACTGCCCGAAGGCGAGGCTGTGGGCGTGATAATCGCCGACCAGCAGCCGGCCCGCCTGCCAGGCGATGATGGCGCAGACCGCGGCGGTAAACAACGCGGTCGCAGCGTTGACCGCCGCGCGCGGGCGCGGGGCGAGCCGGCTGGTCAGTACGTCGATGCGAATGTGTTTGTCGTCACGGCTGGCGGCGATGGCGCCGAGCAACGTCAGCCACAGCAGCATGATCTGCAGCACCGGGTCCGCCCAGAGCAGGCCGCTGTCGAAGACGTTGCGCAGGATGATCTGCAGGCATGCCAGCAGGATCATCCCGCTCAGCATCAAGGCCAGCAGACCATCCTCGATCCGCTCGATGATTCGCAATAATCGCGTAAACATGACTCACTTGCTGGCGTGTTGCTGCCGATAGGCCTTGATGTGTTTTTCCAGCGTCTGGTAGGCGGCCTGCGAGAAGGTGCCTTCTCTGCTCAGGCGAATGGTGACCTTGCCGGCCAGCGCGTGCCAGCGATCCAGTTCCTCGGCCTGCGGTCGTACCAGTTGCAAGCCGCGCTGTTTGAGGACCTGCAGCGCCTTTTGGTTGTCCTGTTCGTTGAGGCGGCTGAGGGTATTGAAGGTCTGCGCCAGGACCTTTTTGACCACCGTCCGGTCGGCAGGGCTGAGCCGTTCGAAATCACGGCGATTCACCACGAATATGCCCATCAGGTAGGCCAGCGGAACGTCGGTCACTGCGCCGAGCTTGGTGTACCACTGCAGGGCGATGGCGGCGGTGGGCGTGACCTCGACCGTGTCGATCATGCCGGTTTGCAGACCCATGTACACGTCGGACATGGCGAGCGGAATCGGGGTGTCGCCCATTTCCTGGAAGATAGCCTCCGTCATGGCGTCGCCCTGCGGCACCCAGATCTTGTGGGTACGCAGTTCCTCGATATTCCGAATCGGCGTATTCGACATCACGTAGGCGAAGCCGCCGCTGGAGATGCCCAGCGTCACCAGGCCGTGCCGCTTCAGGCCGTCGCGGACAAAGCCATCCATTTCCGCGCGAACCGCATTCGCCTCCTTGTACGAGTCGAACAGGAAGGGAATGTTGAAGATCTGGATGTCGGGGAAAACGCCGGCCAGCGAGCCGCTGGTCAGGGCGCCGCCCTGCAACTGGCCGATGCGCATCTTGCGCAGCACCGCCTGGTCGTTACCCATCACCCCGCCGGTATAGAACTTGAACCTGACGCGTCCCTCGGTCTGTTTTTCGATCTGATCGGCGGCGGCGCGCATTTCCTGCATCCAGGTCGTGCCGTCCGGAGCGAGGGTGGCGATCTTGAAGGTCTTGGCATGTGCCGCGGGCAGACAGCCGGCGATCAGGCCGAGGAAAACAACGAGGCTATAAAGGGTGCGGCGCGATATCACGGGTGGGTCTCCGGCTTCAAAAATGGCGATCGACGTCTTTTAGCAACTGAGTGGCCTGTTGCTGGGCCATGACATTGGTGAGCGTGAATCCCGGCGCCTGCGGCGTGGCGGCCAGTACCTCATGCAGCAGCTTTTCGTACAGCGCCTTGTCCTGCACCAGCGGTGCGTAGTAGCGGGCGTACATTACCTTGGCCATCAGGTTGCGGCCTTTGGAAAAGGCCACGGCCTGTTCGAAATCCTGCTTGGCCACCGCAGGCTGACCGCCCATGGCCGGCGGCAGCAGGCTGTCGATGATGCCCAGATATTGATAGGCGCCTCCCTGATCATAGCCCGGTTCCAGGATGACGACGCGCCGGAACAGGGCGGTGATCTTGGGCAGGTCGGCGATGGCGTTCCAGTCGCCGCGCCGCGCCTGCAGCCAGGCGGCCCAGGCGACGGCGGCGGCGTAGGCCGCGGGGACCTGGTCCTTGTCCAGTTTGTCCACGGCGGCGACGAACTGGTCGGTGCGGCCGTTCAACGCACGGCACACGGTTTCATCCACGGCGCACAGGGCGCGCTGACCGTAGTCCTTGCCGCGCGCGGTGAGGCGTTGGAGACGTTCCGGCTTTGTCACGAACCAGGAGGCGTAGGCGCTGTAGAGCTGGGCACCGGAAGCGAGCAGCTTGGGATTGCGCGGATCGTTGGCGATCAGTCCGTCGACCATGACCAGGTAGCTGGGCAGGGCCTCGCGCACGGTGGCGGGATCGTCCTGGTCGAGGATGGCGTCCGACAGATTGCCGGCCAGGCGCGAGGTCGCCGTGCTGGTCAGGCTGGCGCAACCGGACAGCAGCCACAGGCTGGTCAGCAGGATAAGAAGCGGCCTGACCGCCTTCGAAATATGCATGTCCGGGTCGAACTCAAACTCAACGGGGGGAGCATAACCTAGTGGGGGCGGATGTCACTTGCAAGTGACGATAACGTGACAGTGTGTTTACAGCTGGCCGATCGCTTCTTCCAGACGACTGGTCGCCACGATCTCCATCCCCTTGATGCCACCCTTGGGCGCATTGCCCTTGGGAATGATGGCGCGTTTGAAGCCGTGCTTGGCGGCCTCCTTCAGGCGTTCCTGACCGTTCGGCACCGGGCGGATCTCGCCGGCGAGGCCGACCTCGCCGAACACCACCAGATCGGCCGGCAGCGAACGGTCGCGCAGGCTGGACAGCGCAGCGAGCAGGACCGCCAGGTCGGCGGCGGTCTCGCTGACCCGCACGCCCCCGACCACGTTCACGAATACGTCCTGGTCGTACATGGCGACCCCGCCGTGGCGGTGCATCACCGCCAGCAGCATGGCCAGGCGGTTCTGCTCCAGGCCCACCGTCACCCGGCGGGGATGGGCGCCGTGGCTGTCGTCCACCAGCGCCTGCACCTCGACCAGCAGCGGCCGGGTGCCTTCGCGGGTGACCATGATCACGCTGCCGGAGACGGGCGCCTCGTGGCGGGACAGGAAAATCGCCGACGGGTTGCTGACCCCCTTGAGCCCCTTGTCCCCCATGGCGAACACGCCGAGTTCGTTGACCGCGCCGAAACGGTTCTTGACCGCGCGCAACACCCGGTAGCGCCCGCCGGGATCGCCTTCGAAATACAGCACGGTGTCCACCATGTGCTCGAGGACGCGCGGTCCGGCCAGAGTGCCTTCCTTGGTCACGTGACCGACCAGGAACAGGGCCGTGTTGGTCTGCTTGGCGTAGCGCACCAGTTGGGCGGCTGATTCGCGTACCTGCGATACTGAGCCCGGCGCCGAACCGAGCAGTTCGGTGTACAGGGTCTGGATCGAGTCGATCACCATGACCTGTGGCCGTTCCTGCTCGGCCGTCGCCAGGATGCGCTCGACGTGGGTCTCCGTGAACAGGCGCAGGCCTTCCAGCGGCAGGTCCAGACGGCGGGCGCGCAGGCTGACCTGCTGCAGAGATTCCTCGCCCGTGACGTACAGGCCCTTGAGCCCGGTCAGCGCCGCCAGGGCCTGCAGCAGCAGGGTCGATTTGCCGATGCCCGGGTCGCCGCCCAGCAGGACCACCGAGCCGTGCACCAGGCCGCCGCCCAGCACGCGGTCGAATTCTTCCATGCCGATCAGGGTGCGCGGGTCGGCCTCGAGCGCGACATCGGCGATGGAACGTACCGGACTCTCACCGGCATAGCCCATGAAGCGGGGATTCTTGGTGGTCGGTGGCGCCGTGGCCACCTCTTCCAGGGTGTTCCAGGCGCCGCATTCGCCGCACTGGCCGCTCCACTTGGGGTGCAGGGCGCCGCAGGCGGTGCATTGATACTGGGTCTTGACCTTAGCCACGGCCGCCTCGTTCCTTGGCGGCGTCTTCCGTGTAGCGCGCCAGGCGCGGGGAGAGCCGCGCCGTTTTCACCGCGTTGCCCTTGGTCTGGACGATCTCGATCGGATATCCCTCGATCAGCACGCTGGTGCCGGGTTCGGGGATCATTTCCAGGTGCTCCAGGATCAGGCCGTTGAGGGTGCGCGGTCCTTCGGTCGGCAGTTCCCAGCCCAGGGTGCGATTGATTTCACGGATATGCGTGCCGCCGTCCACCAGATAGGTCTGGTCCTCCTGCGGCAGGATGTCGCGCGAGAGTTCCGAGGGGTCAGTGGTGAACTCGCCGACGATTTCTTCCAGGATGTCTTCCAGGGTGACCAGGCCCTGGATGTCGCCGTATTCGTCGACCACCACACCGATGCGCCGACGGGTGCGCTGGAAGTTGATGAGCTGGCGGTTGAGCTGCGTCCCCTCCGGTATGAAGTAGGGTTCGCGCACGACCGCCATCAGGGCCTCGTGGCTCAGCTCTCCCCGGGCGATCAGAGGCAGCAGGCGGCGGATATGGACGAATCCGTGCACGGTGTCGATGCTGCCGTGATACAGCGGCAGACGGGTGTAGGGGCTTTGCAGGATCTGGTCGCGGATGTCGTCCAGGCCTTCTTCCAGGTCGATGCCGACGATCTCGTTGCGCGGCACCATGATGTCCTCGACGGTCGCCTTTTCCAGGTCCAGGATGCTGAGCAGCATCTTCTGGTGCTTGCGCGGAATCAGGCCGCTGGCCTCGTTGACCACCGTGCGCAGTTCCTCCTGGCTGAGCGCCTGCCCATCTTCCACCGCCGCGCTCAGTCCCAGCAGCCGCAGCAGGGTGTTGGCGATCAGATTGACCACCCACACCACCGGGTAGGCCGCGGTCATCAGCGGGACGTAGATGAAGGAGGCGGGGAAGGCGATCTTCTCGGAATGCAGGGCGGCCAGGGTCTTGGGAGCGACTTCGGCGAAGATCAGCAGCACCAGGGTGAGGATGCCGGTGGCGATGGCCAGCCCGGCGTCTCCGAAGTGGCGCAGCGCGAGCAGGGTGGCGACCTGCGTAATCAGGATGTTGACGAAGTTGTTGCCGAGCAGGATCAGACCGATCAGCCGGTCGGGTTTTTCCAGCAGCTTCTGGGCGCGGATGGCGCCTTTGTTGCCGGCCTGGGCGAGGTGCCGCAGCCGGTAGCGGTTGAGGGCCATGAGCGCCGTTTCCGACCCCGAGAAAAAGGCCGACAGCAACAGCAGCACGATGAGGGCCGCGAAAAGCAGGCCGGAGGATATGGAGTCCAAGATCGGTTATGGGTGATTGGGCTTGGCAGCGCAGATTATTACACGGTCGCCGCCCTGGGCTGTCAAGCAGGAGAGGCGCCGGCGCTCAGCGGTGGAGAATGAATTCCAGCACCAGCTTGCTGCCGAAATAGGCCAGCATGAGCGTCAGGAAACCGCCCAGCGTCCAGCGTACCGCGGTGCGCCCGCGCCAGCCGAAACGCCAGCGCCCGACGAGCAGCACGGCGAAGATGAGCCAGGCGATGATCGACAGCACGGTCTTGTGCGCCACGTGCTGGGCGAACATGTCTTCCAGGTAATAAAAGCCGGTCAGCAGGGCCAGGCTGAGCAGCACGAAGCCGAGGCCGATCATGCGAAACAGCAGATCCTCCATGTGCTGTAGCGGAGGCAGGAGGCGGATCAGTCCGCCGGGCTGGTGGTTGTGCAGGTGGCGGTCCTGTACGGCGAGCACCACGGCCTGCAGGGCGGCCAGCGCCAGCAGGCTGTAGGCCAGCAGCGAGACGAAGATATGCACATCCAGGCCGATGGCCGATTGTTCGGGGGTGAAGCGCACCTCGGGGAATATCTGATCGAGCAGCATGGTGACGGCCGCGAGCGGCAGGATCACGATCCCCAGAGGCTCCAGCGAGCGACTGCGCAGGGAAAACAGCAGCAGCCCGGCCATCAGCCAGGCGACCAGCGACAGGGCGTGGAAAAAGCGCAGATTGAGCCCATGGCCGGTGACGATCAGGTGATACAGGTTCAGGCCATGCGCCAGCCAGGCGATCAGCCAGAAGCCCAGGACGGCATAAGGCGCGAGCGGTTCGGCGCCGCGCAGCACGTGGCGCAGGCGCAGGCCGATGAAGGCGGTGCTCAACAGATAGCAGATGATGCCGGTGATGCTCAACAACACGGGTTTGCCGGAAGTCGCTTTGAATAAGCGCCCGATGATTGCACATCCACCGCGGGGGTTGAAGTCTCGGCGTGGCATGGCGGCCGGGCGCAGGATGTGAAGCACGTCACATTTTTGTGGGCGGATTCTGCGCGTGGCTGGTCAATCTGCGATCATTAGTCAGATGTACGCGGCCCACCACCTGGAAGTGCCATGCGGTTGAGAGTGCTCGGATGTAGCGGAGGCGTCAGCAGGGACCGGCGGACCACCTGCTTTCTGCTGGACGACGATACCCTGATCGACTGTGGAACGGGGGTGGGTGAGCTGTCGCTGGAGGAGATGTCGCGTCTGCGCCACATCTTTCTGACCCACACGCATCTGGATCATATCGCCGGCCTGCCGCTGCTGATCGATACCCTCTATCGGCAGCTGGAGGCGCAGCCGCTTACCGTCCATGCCCTGCCCGAGAGCTGCGAGACCCTGAAGCGGCATATTTTCAACTGGCAGATCTGGCCTGACTTCTTTTCGCTGCCGGAGGCCGATCATGCCGCGGCGCACTTCGAGACCCTGGATTTCGGCGAGGTCTGCGAGATCGAGAACGGCCGCCGCCTGGAGATGATCCGGGTCAACCATACCGTGCCGACCGCGGGTTATTTCGTCACCCAGGGCGACAGCAGCTTCGCCTTCAGCGGCGACACCACCACCAACGATTCGCTGTGGGATTTTCTGAACGCCAAGGGGCGGTTGGATCTGCTGCTGATGGAATGCGCCTTCAGCAACGAAGAGCGCCAGCTCAGCGAGGTCGCCAAGCACTACTGCCCCGATACCCTGTCGGAGGATATCGCCAAGCTGCAGCTGCATCCGCAGCTGGCCATCTCCCACCTCAAGCCGGGGGACGAGGACCGCACCCTGGAGGAGTTGCGGGTTGCGTTGCCCGGATTCGAACCCCGCCCGCTGCGGGGCGGCGAGGTCTTTGAGTTATAATGAGCCCTTTGGCGGACCGCGGTCCGTGACATCGCAACCGGCTTTACTTCATGTTCGAGAATCTCAATGAACGCCTTGCCGCGACAGTCAAGAAACTGCGCGGCAACGCACGTCTGACCGAAGACAATATCAAGGACACGCTGCGCGAGGTGCGCATGGCGCTCCTCGAGGCCGACGTGGCCCTGCCCGTGGTCAAGTCCTTCATCGACCGCGTGCGCGAGCGCGCCGTCGGCCAGGAGGTGCTGACCAGCCTCAGCCCCGGTCAGGCCCTGATCAAGGTCGTGCACGATGAGCTGGTCCAGCTCATGGGCGAGGCCAACGAATCCCTGCAGCTCAACGTCCAGCCGCCGGCGGTCATCCTCATGGCCGGCCTGCAGGGCGCAGGCAAGACCACCACCGTAGGCAAGCTGGCCCGCTGGCTCAAGGAGCGCGCCGGCAAGTCGGTCGGCGTGGTGAGCTGCGACGTCTACCGCCCGGCTGCCATCAAGCAGCTGGAGACGGTGGCCGGGGAGGTGGGCGTCGAATTCCTGCCCAGCGCTTCCGACCAGAAACCCGTGAACATCGCGGCGGACGCGGTGGAACAGGCGCGCAAGCGCTTTTTCGACGTGCTGATCGTCGATACCGCCGGCCGCCTGCATATCGACGCGGAGATGATGGCTGAGATCAAGGCCATCCATGCCGCGATCTCCCCCGTCGAGACCCTCTTCGTGGTCGACGCCATGACCGGCCAGGACGCGGCCAATACCGCGCAGGCCTTCAACGAGGCCCTGCCGCTGACCGGCGTGATCCTGACCAAGGCCGACGGCGACGCCCGCGGCGGCGCGGCGCTGTCGGTGCGTCAGATCACCGGCAAGCCCATCAAGTTTCTCGGCGTCGGCGAGAAAAACACGGCCCTGGAGGCCTTTCACCCCGACCGCATCGCCTCGCGCATCCTCGGCATGGGCGACGTCCTCAGCCTGGTCGAGGACGCCCATCGTCAGGTCGACCAGCAGAAGGCGCAGAAACTGGCCAAAAAGCTGGCCAAGGGCAAGGGGTTCGACCTCGCCGACCTGCGCGACCAGATGGAGCAGATGCTCAACATGGGCGGTCTGGCCTCGCTGATGGACAAGCTGCCGGGCATGGGGCAGGTCCCCGACGCGGTCAAGAAGCAGGCTGACGACAGCCAGATCCGGCGCACCATCGCCATTATCAATTCCATGACGCCCCGTGAGCGCCACTTTCCGGACGTGATCAACGGCTCGCGCAAGCGCCGCATCGCGCAGGGATCCGGCACCCAGGTTCAGGACGTCAACCGTCTGCTCAAGCAGCACAAGACCATGAGCAAGACCATGAAGAAGTTCGGCAAGGGCGGCATGGCCAAGATGATGCGGGGCATGAAGGGGGGGATGCCACCGGGCATGCCGTTCTGACGCCCGGCGGGATTTTTTCCCCAAACCCCTTCTAATTTTTTGTAAATCGCGTACAATTCGCCGTTTTCCCGCCGGACGGGGGTTCCGTCGACGGCGGATGACGCAGACACTTAAGGATTTCGGCGTAAACCTATGATCAGCATTCGACTTGCCCGTACCGGCGCCAAGCAGCGTCCCTTCTTCCATGTGGTGGTCACGGACAGCCGCAAGCGTCGTGACAGCGGCTATATCGAGCGTTTGGGCTATTTCAATCCCATCGCCACCGGTGGCGAGACCCGCCTGCATCTGGATGAAGGACGCATCGAGCACTGGCTGCAGCAGGGCGCCAAGGCCTCCGAGCGCGTGGCCACCCTGATCAAAGAGGCGCAGAAGGCCAAGGCCTGAGCCGCCTAGCGGCGTTCCCGCCCGTATGGCCGGAGATGCCGAAAAGCGCGTTGTCCTGGGCCGCGTCAGCGGCCTTTACGGCGTTAAGGGGTGGGTCAAGGTCTTTTCCGAGACCCAGCCCCGTGAAAATATTTTGAGCTACTCACCCTGGCAGCTGAAGATCCAGGGCGAGTGGCAGACCCGGACCGTCGAGACCGGTCGCCGCCAGGGCAAGGGCGTCGTCGCCAAGCTCGAGGGTTGCGATGAGCGCGATGCGGCGGCCGCCCTGATGGGGGCCGAGATCGCGGTAAGCCGCGATCAGCTGCCGCCGCTGGAGTCGGGAGAGTATTACTGGGCCGACCTCGTCGGTCTGCAGGTCGAAACCCTGGACGGGGTACCGCTGGGCGTCGTCGATCATCTGTTCGAGACCGGCGCCAACGACGTGGTGGTCGTGAAAGGGGCGCGGGAGCGGTTGATTCCGTTCGTCCGGCCCGAGGTGGTTCGGGAGATCGATCTCGCCGCGGGCAGGATGCGGGTCGACTGGGACCCGGAGTTCTAGGCCATGCATATCGAGGTCGTGACACTGTTTCCGGAACGGGTCATACCCGTCGGCGAGTACGGCGTCACCGGCCGGGCGGCCACCAAAGGGCTGCTCAGCGTCGGCTGCTGGAACCCGCGGGACTATACCCACGACCGGCACCGAACCGTGGATGACCGCCCGTACGGCGGCGGCCCCGGCATGGTGATGAAGTACGAGCCGCTGCGCGACGCGGTGCTGGATGCCAAGGCGGCGGCCGGACCGGCAGCGCCGGTGGTCTACCTGAGTCCGCAGGGGCGACGGCTGGACCAGGACAAGGCACGGGAGCTGGCGAAGCTGCCGGGGCTGGTGCTGGTGACCGGGCGTTACGAGGGCATCGACGAGCGTTTCGTCGACGTCCATGTCGATGAAGAGCTGTCGCTCGGCGATTACGTGCTGAGCGGTGGTGAACTCGCCGCCATGGTGGTGATCGACGTGGTCGCCCGTTTGTTGCCCGGGGTGCTGGGCGATGCGGAATCGGCGGAGCAGGATTCGTTCATGGACGGGCTGCTCGACTATCCGCACTATACGCGTCCCGAAGCGGTCGACGGGCGCGCGGTACCCGAGGTACTGCTGACCGGAAATCATGCCGAGGTTCGGCGCTGGCGCCACAAGCAGGCGCTGGGGAGGACCTGGCAAAGACGCCCCGATTTGTTGGCGGGGTGTGAACTGAATGAAGAGGACCAGCGTCTGCTGGAAGAGTTTATCGAGGAATCGGCCGCAAAGGCGGATGACTGACTTGAGGTGAAGGCCATGAGCAACATCATCGAACAGCTTGAACGCGAGCAAATGAACAAAGAGGTTCCCGGCTTCGGCGCCGGCGACACCGTTGTCGTACAGGTGAAGGTCAAAGAAGGCGATCGCGAACGTCTGCAGGCCTTCGAAGGCGTGGTCATCGCCAAGAAGAACCGCGGTCTCAATTCCTCCTTCACGGTGCGCAAGATCTCGCACGGCGAAGGTGTGGAGCGCGTGTTCCAGACTTACAGCCCGACCATCGCCGACATCCAGGTGAAGCGTCGCGGCGACGTGCGTCGCGCCAAGCTCTACTATCTGCGCAGCCGCACCGGTAAGGCGGCGCGTATCAAGGAAAAGGTCTGAGATCTTTTTCTTCGGTTGTTTGAAAAAGGCGCCGCTTGCGGCGCCTTTTTTGTGCATGGGTGTTGGACGTGTTTGTGGCGTTGTTTCGCGCGCTACAGGTCGGCATTTTTAATTTAACGTTAGGTGAACCGCGCGAGGTACTTTCTCTTGCGTGCCCAAGAGAAAGTACCCAAAGAGAAGGGCACCCCAACCGCCTTGGCCCTGCGGGCTGCCCTCGCAACCGCTATCTTGCGACGGGCCCGGTTCGACACGACGTCCTGTCGTGACGAACCTCAGCCCGGCGTCCCTGCCGGGCTGACCCTGCAAGCCATCGGTTGCTCGGCAAGGCGGAACGGGGAGGTTGGTAAGGCGTGAAACGTGAGGGGTGAGGCGAAAAGGCATGACCCCTCCTTACGCCTTGCTCCTAACCCCTCACGCCGAAGGTCCCCGTCGGCCGCGCAGTGCAGCAAGTGCCAATTAGAAACAATCACCCAATAATGCGCGAAACAACTCCACGAATATTGCTAATCGAGAACACGCAAAATAATCCCGCTAGTCCGTCCAATTACAGCCCCCGAAAAATCAGCGCTAACTGCAAATCGCACCCACCCCGCCGACATGTTATATAAATCCCCCGTGTACCCAAGACCAATCAAAGCGCTGATCCCGCTCCTGCTGCTGTGGTGCGCGCTCGCCGTGCCGGCGACGGCGGACACCCTGCAGGGGCCGTCCGGCATGTTGGGTCTGGCCAAGGCCGGCGCGCCGGGGCTGGCCCTTGGCCTGATGGACCGCCTGACGCCCGATCCCGCGGCTCAGCCCGATCAATGGACGGACTGGATGCGGGTGCGCATCCAGGTTCTCGAACAGGCCGGACGCTGGCAGGATCTGCTCGATCAGACGGCCAGGCTTCCCAAGGGTATCGCGCCGGAATTCCGGCAATGGGTGGACGTGCAGCGGGCCCGCGCCCAGCTCGCGCTGGGTCATGCCGCCCGGGCGCGGACGGTGCTGCGCGGCCTCATCCTGCAGGCCGGCGCCAAAACCCCCGACAAGACCTTTCAGTCCTGGCAGCGGCTGATCATCACCAGCTATTTGCGTGAAGATCGGCTGCAGGATGCTCAGACGGCCTTGCAGCGTTATCAGCAGGACTATGGTGAACAGTCTGGCGACGAGGAGCAGTTGCTGCGGGCGCGGGTGCTGCTGCGCCTCGATCAGCCCGGGCGCGCCCTGCGGGTGGTCAAGGGAATCGACGGCGGTGAGGCCAAGGCGCTCGAACTGCTGGCCGGTTTGCGCGCCGGGCGTATCACCCCGAAACAGGCCCAGGCTGTCGTTGAGAAGGCAGTCAAGGCGAAGGGGCTGTCCGATGCGAACCGGGCACGTCTCTGGTACGTGGCTTCGCTCGCATCCAAGGTGTCCCACAATCCGCGCAGCGAAGCACGCCAGTTGGAACAGGTCCTCGCCATCCTCGACGGCCGGCCGCTCGACGACCGCCTGTTCACGCCCTCCGCGGACGCGCTTTGGGACGCCTATCTGGCCGAGGCGCAGAAGTACGGTAATACCCACGGTTTTCTGATCGGCGACGACCAAAGCTGGTTGGGTGCCGGCGCGGCGGCCACCCGCAACAAGCACGATGTGCTGGCTCGTGCCCTGTATGCGCTGGAGGCCCGCAAGGGGGCACAGGCGGAGGCCAGGCTGACGGCCTACCGCAAGTTGGGGCTCTCGCTGATCAAGGCGCCGGGCGGCAAGGCGGTGTTCGACGCCTTGTTCCTGCACAGCAAGCGGTTTCCTCAAATAGCCGACATCCCGCCGGTGATCCGCCATGTGCTGGCCAATCACGCCCTGCAGCAGGGCAACATTCCGCTGGCCTCCCGTCTGCTGGACGGTCTCGACGCCCCACCGCAGGGCGTCGATCCGTTCGATTGGGAGCTGCGCCTGGCGCGCATTCACATTCTCGCCGGGCAGGAGGACCGCGGTATCGACCTGTTGTACGGCATGCTGGCCAAGATGCCCAAACTGGACCACGATCACGCCGCGAATTTCATGCAGGTGATCTTCGACCTGCAGACCGTCAAGCGTAACCAGCAGGCCATCAATCTGTTCACGGCGTTGCAGCCGAGGCTGATCGATCCCCAACAGCAGCGCGAGGTTCTATACTGGATGGCGCAATCGTACGGGGCGCTCGGTCACTATCAGCAGGCCGCCTGGCTTTACCTGCGTTCGGCGATGTATTTCAGCGCCGATGCAGCGGATCCCTGGGGGCAGACGGCGCGGTTCCACGCCGCCGAGATGCTGGCCAAGGCGGGTCTGGTGGACGATGCGCGCAACCTCTATCCAGTTGTTGTTACAGGAATAGGGACATGCCATACGACGCCGTGATCGTCTCGCCTATCGGTCCGCTCGGCCTGCGCTGCGAAGGCGGGCGACTGGCCGAGATCGATTTCCTGCCGGCCGATCACCCCCTGCAGGCACCGACCGGACCGTTCCCGCAACGTGTGGCCGAGCGTCTCAAGGCCTATTTCAAGGACCCGAATACGCGCTTCGATCTGCCGCTGACGCCGGCTGCGACGGCCTTTCAGCAGCGTGTGCGGGAGGCCATGCTGGCCATTCCCGTCGGTCAGACCCGCAGCTACGGGGATATCGCGCGCCGGCTTCACAGCGCCCCGCGCCCCGTGGGCGGCGCCTGTCGGCACAATCCCGTGCCCATTATCGTTCCCTGTCATCGCGTGCTCGCTGCAGCGGGTTTGGGCGGCTACGGCGGGGAGACGCAGGGTCCCGGTCTCGATATCAAGCGCTGGCTGCTGTGTCACGAAGGAACGCCGTTTCCCGACGCATGATGGGGTTTGCCGAACAATGGCGCCTGATGCGAACGGAGGGCGCCCTGACGCTGGTCCTGTCCAATCTGCTGCTGCTGGGGACCCTCGGCCTGCCCTGGCTGTGGCTGGTGTGGCGCGCCTGGCGCATCGGCGCACGGGCCGGCACCGAAACCAGCGGTTGCCATGCCGTGCTGGTGCTGGGAGCACAA